>PEYI01000054.1 GCA_002774445.1 Candidatus Omnitrophica bacterium CG08_land_8_20_14_0_20_41_16
TCGGATATTATTGATAAAATCCCTGAAGCGATAAAGAAGTGTTCTTAAATTTTTGGACGGGCCGTTTAAAAAGGAAGTAGCATTGGAGTATTTTCTAAGCGCATTTAAAAGAAAATAGTTAGTATTATTTGCCCGGGTAGCTCAATCGGTAGAGCAGCGCCCTGGTGTGCTGAGGTAGCTCAATAGTAGAGCAGCAGTTTTGTAAATTGCGGGTTGCGAGTGCAAGTCTCGCCCTCAGCTCCATATTAAAGATGAGCTACGATTTTTATCAATCTAAGGGATATAGAGAAAGACAAAGTGTATTAACAAAAGAAAACTGGAGAAAAGGTCTTTTTAATTTTCTTTATAAACGGCAAAAGAGAGTATGTGCGAGAAAAGGATGTGATAGGATTTTTGAAGTTATTCCGAGTAATCCAAAAATTTATTGTAGTAAAAGTTGCGCTACTAAAGTCAATAATATAAAAAGAGGTCCTTGGCCCGAAGAGATAAAATTCAAAATAGCCAAAGCGTTAAAAGGAAGGAAAAATCCTCATAAAGGAACCAAGAAAAAAGTACCAAGACTAGAAACAATATGTGCTAACCCAAGATGTAGAAAAGTATTTTTAAGAGAAAGATGGGTAAATAGAAAGTTTTGTAGTAATAAATGTGTTATGGAAGTAGCGGGAGGGAGACCAACTTCGCCGAAAGCTTCTCGAGGAAAAGCGGGTATCCGAAAAGATATTAGCAAAACAATTTATTTTTACAGTCGCTGGGAAGCAAATATTGTACGTTTATTTAATTATTCAGGTATTGAATGGATATATCAACCAAGAACATTTGATTTAGGCTCACAAAATTATACTCCAGATTTTTATTTGCCTGAATATAATATTTATATAGAAGTTAAAAATTTTCTTTGGAAATATTCAAAAATAAGAGATAGGAAATTTAGAAAACTATATCCAGACACCAGTTTATTTTTGCTTTTAAAGAAAGATTATTTAAAACTAGAAAATAAATATTCATATCTTATAAAAAATTGGGAATATAAAAATAGCCCTTTTAAAGCGGATAATAGAACGGTTATCGGGCAGGTACCCAAGCGGCCAAAGGGGACAGACTGTGTAAACGCAGCGTCTTGTCGAAAGGCAGGATGGAAAAGTAGGTGAATTCAGGGGAGCCCCAAGTATCTCTTGGGGGAATCCTGAGCCAAGCTCCCGCCGTTTTGCTTCGCAAAACGAAGTAGCGGGGGAAGGTGCAGAGACTAAGCGCCTACTACCTAAAGCGAAAGCTAAGGTAATGAGATAGTCCAAGCCTCGAGGTAACTCGAGGGCACTTGAAATCTGTTGCACTTGTGCTTCAGAGGTTCGAATCCTCTCCTGCCCATTTAAATTTTGAAAAGTAATTAATGTTTCGCGGGCATAGCACAGAGGCAGTGCAGTAGCCTTCCAAGCTACCTACACGGGTTCGAGTCCCGTTGCCCGCTTTGATAAGCGAGTGAGCCTTCTCCCGACGTTCCGACAGAATCGTCGGAAGTCGGGACCCCGACCCCCGACGTTCGCTTATGCTCGATTGGGGCGTCGGGGCAAGCTATATATGTGAGTTCGATTCTCATCGCTCGCTCTTAAAAATATGAAAAGCAGCCCGCAGGATATACAGAAATCAGTTTACCGTATAATTGATAATTCCAATGCCATTGTTTTATACTTGGATACCAAAGGTTTAATCTCTATATGCAATAAGAAATTAGAAGAGATTACCGGCAAGGACAAAGGACAGATGACCGGGAATCATTGGTTGGATATTTTATACCGTGATTCTAATAGGATGATAAATCAACAAATGTTCAAGGCGGTTATGGATGCTTCGATTAATTATAAAAGGCCGAATGTATTCGAAGGGTCAATCAAGGATAGTAATCATAACGAGCATTTTATCTCATGGAATATTACGCCGATTATTGACGACTCGCATGAACTGGAAGGGATATTACTTCTAGGTAATGACGTTACGCTTTTAAAAGAGCGGGGGGCTTCGCTTAAGAATATAGATGAGACCTTAAAGAATATTTTTAGCAGCATTAAAGAGTATGCTTTATACGCGATTAATCTTGATGGGAATATCACCTACTATGGGATGGGTTCGGAATCTCTGTTCGGCTGGCAGAAAAACGAGATTATCTTCAAGCAGGTTAGCCTTTTGCATAGCTATGATGACGCAGCCTATAAGTTTCCTTTTATCCTGGAACAGGTGCGCTCACTCGGACATTATGAATTAGAGACTTATCTTATCAAAAAGAATGGGCTTTCTTTTCCGGTTATATTAAGTGTAAGCCAATTTCTGGATGCCAAAGGGAAAATTATCGGGTATATATTTATTGCCAAAGATATTACCGAAAGAAAGAAATTGGAGTATCAGATATTTCAGGCAGAAAAATTAGCCGCGATTGACCAGTTAGCTGCTGGTATGGCCCATGAGATTAACAATCCCTTGTTTGTTATCTCCGGAAGACTGGAAATGATTTTAGGCCAAAAACGATTATCTGAGAAACTAAAAGAAGATTTAAACATAATTAATACGCAGACAGATAGAATTAGAAAACTAGTAGACCGTTTCCTTAAATTCAACCGTAAAACCACCCCCAAGTTAGAAACCTTGAATATAAACGAAGTCATTGATACCGTTTTGCCACTTTTAGCTTATCATAAGCTGCCTGTGGTTAAGATAGATATAGAAAAATATTTTACGCCGGATTTAGGTTTGATTAAGGGCGATTTAAATCAACTCCAGGAGGTTTTCCTAAACTTATTAATCAATGCCTATCAGGCCATGTCTATAGACGGAAAGATTACCATAAAAACCAGCAATTTTATGGATAAATTTGCCGAAATTAGAATAAGCGACACAGGTTGTGGTATTGCTAAGGAAAATCTAAAGAATATATTTACGCCTTTCTTTTCAACCAAGGAAGATGGCACGGGTTTAGGTTTATCTATATGTTATAACATTATCAAGAGCCACAATGGCTCTATAGATATAGAAAGTGAAGCGGGTAAGGGCACAACATTTATTATAAGGTTACCCTTTATTTACAGCCCTTCACAAAAATCGTTCAGGGCTGTTGATTACACAGATTTTCTCGTCGAGCTTTAATCTGTGTAATCTGATTTTTAATCTGTGTAATCATAAAATAAGCAATTTTGTGAAGCCCTATTTATTTAAGAAAGGAGCAAGGCCGTGTCATGCAAGGTTTTGGTAGTTGATGATGAGGCGCAGTTACGAGATTTGTTTAGCGATTTGCTAAAAAAAGAAAACTTTACGGTTAAATGCGCATCTAGCGGTGAGGAAGCATTAGATATAATCGGTAAAGAAGATTTTGAAGTGGTGCTTTTGGATATTAGAATGAGTGGCATTTCCGGCCTTGAGGCCCTAAAAAAGATAAAAGAGTTAAAACCTAATATGATTGTGATATTGATTACAGGTTTTGGCTATGATGAAGATTTAATCACTAAATCTAAGGAATACGGCTGCGCAGGATACATCGGTAAAAATATGCCGATCTCCCGGATTTTAAGCAGCTTTAAATTATTTATCAAGACGGCTAAGGAAAAGGCAAAGTAAATGATAGGTAAAGAAGATGGGCCAGATGAAATGCTCAAGCCGGTTTTTATCGATGCCTTTGATTTGGATGACGCATGGTTTCAATGCCTTTCCCAGATTTTAGAGCATGGCCATGTATACACTATAACCAAGGGCAGTTACGAAGGCCAGAAACGTTTGGAATTTGATTTTGCCGCGGTAAGGGTTAAAAAACCTGCGCATCAGATTATCCCCATAATCCCGGAGGGAATGAGCATACCCCCGCCTACAGACATGGATTACATTCAAGGATACTTAAGCTACCTTCTTACCGGCGCAAAGACTGAAACGGAAGATTATACTTACGGGCAAAGGTTAGTTGACCCCAGGGTTAAATTAAAACAAAATATAGGCGGGAAAGAAATGACCCAAGAGATGCCGCTTAATGTCAATCAGATAGAAGAAGTAATTAAGCTCTACAAAGAGAAGGGATTTGGCACAAATCAGGCGATTATGGAAATTGGCATGCCAACGGATATTAAATTGGTTGACCCACCGTGCCTGCGTCTTATCGACACAAGGGTGCGTTACGGAAAATTACATTTTATACTCTATTTTCGTTCTTGGGATTTATGGGGAGGATTTCCATCTAATTTAGGCGGCTTGCAATTAGTAAAACAATATATGGCGGATGAGATAGGAGTGAGGGACGGTGAAATTATTGCCGTTAGCAAAGGCTTGCACCTCTATGATTATGCCTGGGATTTAGCCAAGCTTAGAACCAACAAAAATAACTTGACGATAAAATAATATGTATAATAGAGGAACAAGGCTGGGTAAATGTATATAAATAAAAAAATTAGAATAGGAATTTTAGGCGACGGCGGATGGGGAACGACGCTATCCATACTCCTCTCTAGGAAAGGATATCCGGTTACCCTCTGGGGGGCGTTTACTCAAAATGTCGCATATATGAATAAGGAAAGAGAAAACAAAAAGTTTCTGCCAGGGGTCAAGATACCGGCAGAAGTTAAAATTACCGATAATTTAGATGATGCCTCCAAGAACAAGGAATTAATAGTTTTAGCTATACCTTCGCAGTATATCCGTCAGATCTTAAAAAAGCTGAAACGATTAGGCCCTGGCCGCAATGCCATATACTTAAGCGTTGCTAAGGGAATTGAAATAAAAAGCCTGAAAAGGATATCTGAGATTATCCATAGCGTTTTGGGCAATGTAAAACTCGCAGTGCTTTCCGGCCCGACAATAGCGAGGGAGGTCGCTTGTGGGATACCTACGGTTGCAGTTATTGCTTCGCATGATTTAAAAATAAGGAGAACCCTGCAGGATATTTTTATGACTGGCAGGTTTAGAATTTATACTAACGCTGATGTTATAGGGGTAGAGTTAGGGGGAAGCCTGAAAAATATTATCGCTATTGCCTGCGGCGCGTGCGACGGATTAGGATTCGGCACGAATACTAAAGCAGCGATACTTTCCCGGGGCTTAGCTGAGATTTCCCGTTTAGGGCAGGCGATGGGAGCTAAAGCAAAAACTTTTAGCGGCATAAGCGGTTTAGGGGATCTGGTTACTACTTGCATAAGCCCATACAGCCGGAATAGATTTGTAGGAGAGGAAATTGGCAAAGGGAAAACCTTAAAACAAGTTACCAGCCATATGCAAATGGTGGCTGAAGGTGTCCCTACGGCAAAATCCGCCTACGCTTTAAGTTTAAAGCATAAGGTAGATATGCCGATTGTTAAAGAAGTATATAATGTCCTTTATAAGAATAAACCCGCGCTTAAAGTTTTTAAAGATTTAATGACAAGGAGGAAAAAAGAAGAGTAAAGGTACCCCCAATACTTCGTAGATTAGAATGGAGGGGGTACCGTTTTACTGACACAGAAAAAAATAGGGTAAAACGGGGAGTAGCGCAGTTTGGCTAGCGCGTTTGAATGGGGTTCAAAAGGCCGTGGGTTCAAGTCCCACCTCCCCGACCAGATTAAACTTGGCGCATTTTTTGAAGAGAAGGCGCGATTTTTAATATCTTTTTGCGCCAAAAAATTTTCATCATAACTTCTTTTATAATAAGGGATTAAATCAAAGGGCTTTTTGAAATCTAAAATAATTTTTCTGTCCAGTAGGCGGCGGTTCGTTCCAATTTTTTGCACCAACGACTTAATTTCGTAGAAATCTTCTGATGTAGTCCCGCTTTGCGGGATTTCGCCATTAGTTTTATATCGGGGCTCAACAAGTTTCTCGGCTGAGCAAGCAAGATTTATCCACTCCCGCAAAGGTTCGTTCCAATTGTTTCCCTTTCGCCCAAAATCCCGTTTTTTCTCTAAGAGTTCAGTTTTTGTCTTAATCAATTCGTCTTTCTTAGTAAGGTAAGTTTCTTTTTCTATCGTCCCATCCAGAAAAGCATTTACTAACTTATCCAGTTTTTCGTCAGTTTCCTTAATCTTAAGTTCCAGATTTTGGGCGAAAGATTTTGATACTTGAGTTTGCTCTTTCTCCCAAATATCCACTTGCGCCCGCATCTTTTCTGTCCAGTCTGGGTAAAGAGCGACTTTTGAAAGTTCGTCTCTTAGCTGAGTAGCAAGCAAATCTTCTCTGAGGTAGCGCTGAGAGCAGGGGCCAAGCCTTTTAGTGCAGCGATAATATCTGTAAGTGCCACCATGACCGTGTGCGTATTGTGCGGTTATTGCTGCACCGCATTCACCACACCTTAATAAACCAACAAAAGGAAAGTTATGACTCTTTTTACTCTTTCTGGGCTTGGCCCGGTCTTTAAGGATTCTCTGCACACTTTCAAAAGTCGCTCGGGAAATAATTGGAGAGAATTTACCTTCGTAGGTTTCGCCATTATGGACGATTATACCCGTATAGATTGGGTTAGAAAGCATATGCTTAACCACCGCTTTGCAAAGTCGTTTTCCTGTCTTGCTTGCCACGCCCAAAAACTTAAGGCGTTCAGCTAAACTCTCTAATGTATGCCGTCCTTGAGCGAATTCCTCAAAAGCCCCGCTGATGACTCTTGC
>PEYI01000029.1 GCA_002774445.1 Candidatus Omnitrophica bacterium CG08_land_8_20_14_0_20_41_16
ATTTTCAAAAGTTACATAAAAACAGTTTTTAAAAATAATCGGGAAGAAAAATACTTTTTAACAAAGTAATGAATATATTACCATAGGAGATTGACATAAAACTATGTATCTTAGGGTAGTTAAGATAATCCTCGCTACTTTTATCGTATCTTCAATTATCTCTCCTGTTTTCGCTAAAGAAGCGCAAAATCCCAATTCCGAAGAAGTAAAATACAGCCCAAAAAATCTTCAAGATAAAGACGCGATGCAAGCCGAAATGGATTTTTATGCCGGCAATGACCATGAGGCAGAGTTAATCTTTACGGGCTTAAAAGCAAAAAAAGACCATAATATCGCGTTGTGGAACAATCAATTGGGTTCTTTGTATTTGACGCAAGGCAAGCCTAAAGAGGCCAAAGACGTATTTATGGAATCCTATGTTTTAATGAATGATATTACTGCCTTTAAAAACCTGGAATTAAGCTCGGTGGGGCTAATTAGCTCTGAAATGACCAAAGGATATAAAGGGGATCCTTATGAAAAGGTGTTTAACTCTTTTTATGTGGGGATGCTTCTTTACGCCGATAACGATCTTGAAAACGCGTTGGCGGCTTTTAAAAATGGTATTCTGTGCGATTCTGATGTTACAGGCAAACTTTATAAAAGCGATGTGGCATTAATGTATTTAATGGCCACCCGCCTGGAGTTAATGCAAAAAAATCAATCTATGGCCGATGATTTTTTTAAACAGGCGACAGAAGCCTATTATCTTTCCCATCCAGATAATCGGCTACTAGTTTCTCAAAAACAGGGATTATTAGATGATTTAGATAAAAAGCAAAAAGAGCTGTTGGAGAAGGAAGCTAAGGCAAATGTTAAGCTGGAGAAGGTAATTAATACCCTCAAGGCCGATATTGGCAAACTTGAGACGGATATTAAGTCAGTAGAGGATAAGATAGAAGAAAATAACCGTAAGATCGCTATTAATACCTTAAAAGATTTTATTAATCCTGATAATAATACCTTAATCTGCATTGAAACCGGTAGGGGCCCCCTTAAATATCAAATCGGCACCTATGGGGAAAAAACAATTTTTACTATCAAGCCGTATCCAGCTGTGGGTTTTAGCATTACAATTGATAATTTTACGCAAATTAAAGCCGGAGGTTTTCTTAGGTATAACGATGTTTTTTATCAAGCCTCTACCCGCGGCGGAAGAGTTATGGATAGTATCTTAAAAGGCAAAGCGGAATTCAAACAAACTACCGCGGATGTTTCAAATGTGCTTTCTACTATGTCGCAGGTTTATGATCCTTATGGGGTGTTAAGTATTTTTAGCTTCGCTACAGAGTCAGTTAGTAATGCTACTAATCCTTATGCCGACGCTCGGCATTGGAGCCTGCTGCCTGCGGAGTTGCAAATAATCTCTTTGCGTTTAAACCCCGGAACGCATCAGTTACAGATAAACGCCTATGATGCTGCGGGAAAAGCAATTGAAAGCTCCAAGATAAATGTTGAAATTATGAATACCTCTAACAATGTCATTTTTAAACGTTTTCGCGGGGTAGAATCTTAAAATGAAAAAAATACTTTTTATGATATTTTTGGCATTTTCGCTTACTGGTTGTGTTAATGTAAACCCTTATATTTTAACCAAAGGGCAAACTTCCCTGGATTTAACCAATAACCGTGGGGTGGCATTGTTTACTTTAAAAGTTGATAATTCGGGAGGCGGGCGCCTTTTTTTATCATCTTTTATGGCGCGTGAAGTTAATCAGTATAAACCCTATAATACTTTAGGAGTATTCTCCCTGCCGCTTATGCCAGAAAATTATTCTGCCATTGATAATTTATATTTTTGTTCAGTAGTTCTGGGCAGCGGAATCTACCGTCTTGATTCGTTTAATGGAATGGTTAATCCATTTTTTGCTATGCCACCGGCGCTTAAAATTGATAAGATTTTTGATATTTATCCTAATAAGATAAACTATCTTGGCCGTTTACATTTTAGTAACTTAAATACTCAGTCAGTTTTTACTTCCTTAAACAGTATCGAGGATACCTCTGAGCAAGATATATTGAAATTTAAAGAAATTTTTCCGGTATTGAAAGACAAGCAAATTAGCAGAGATTCATTTTATTAAAAAGGAGTAGTAATGAAAAATCTCATATTTATTTGTATGTTTTGTTTGTGTTTAGCGGGATGCGCTACAGTAGAAACTTCTTATACTAAGACGGTGCCTTTAGATGAAGACGATGGGCTCGGAGGAACAGGGATAGAAGCCACGGATATTCGTACTGTTTCCAGAAAAATGGCAGAATCGATTTTGAACGTTCCACAAATAATGAATGCCCAGGGGTCGCCAAAAATCGCGCTGCTTCCGGTAAAAAATTCAACGCGTTTTATAATTAATAAAGACATCTTTACTAAAAAAATCCGCATTCAGCTTAACCAGAACGCTCAGGGTAAAATGGTATTTCTTGCCCGTGACCGGATAGATGATATTCTGAAAGAACGAAAGATTAAACGTCCTACCGAATCGGAAGAAGCGGATAATGTTAGTCATAGTAAATTAGTTGATATAATGGGTATTGATTTTTATCTTACCGGTGAGTTGATGGGGTTAAGCAAAGCTAACCAGGGGGACAGGTCGGATTATATCTCAATGTCCTTTCAGCTGATTGATGCGGAGACTTCAGAAATTATTTGGGAAAATGAATACGAGGTTAAGCGTGTGGGTACATCTGGGGTTGTTTATCAATAATCCTTAAGCCAGAGGAGATGACTAATATGTTTAAAAAAATATTGTTTCTATTTTTAGCAGTTATGCTCGCCGGTTGCGCAGGGGTTCCGGCTAAGGGAATTAAGCCGATAAAAGCATCTCAACTTTATGAAGAAACTGAGGCCTTTGTCTATCTGAGCAAAGGAATGAATAAGCGGCTTCTCTTGGCGGATCAGTTAACATCAGCAACTGAAGATGGGCGACTTGTTGTAAAAGCTAAATTATTTAATAAGTTATCTGAAAATTTGCGTGTGCAGTTTCAAACTATATTTAAAGATAAGGACGGCTATCCTACCGGGGATGAAACGAATTGGGAGCTGGTTGTTATTCCGCACAATGCCTATTATTATTATGAAGTTAAGGCAATGAATACTAAAGCGCAGAAGTATGTTACACGTTGCCGCTATGCTGAATAAGGAGAGATAGTTATGATTATGAAAATTTTTCTTTTTTTGTTAAGTTTTAGTTTCCTGGCCTTAAATAGTTTTGATGCTTTCGCGCAAGATCAAGAGAAGAAAATTTATACTTATGAACAAACCAGCAGCAGCAAGGTTATTAAAAAAGACTTAAAAATTACGGCCGCGGTTTTTGTGTCGGAGGGCAACCTTAAGTTTAAAGACAGTCTTTTTAATCCACCGCAAGAGGAACTGCTTCAGACAAAAACAATTTCTGTTGATAGGGCTGATATTAAGATTGATAACAGCCAGAAACAGCCGGAAAGGAAAACGGATTCAGAATTAGTAACCGGCCTTTTAACTGATGCCCTGCGTGAAAGCGGGAAATTCGCTATTATTGAACGGCAGGATATTAATGCTATTTTACGGGAGGCGGAGTTTAGTAGTTCTAAATGGGTTAATCCTAAGCAGGCGGTTAAAATAGGAAATATCTATGGGGTTAAATATATTATAATCGCGAATTTGCTTAAGAGCGAGGCAGGAGAAAAAGTTGCCGCAAATAATTACGTTTTAGCTTTGCGCCTGTGCGAAGTGGAAACCGGGAATATATCCGCTACAGGGCAGGGTGATGGTCTGACAGTAAAAGATGTGGTTACCAATGCCGTAAAGGATTTCTCTTCCAAGATTAGTAGCCAGCCCTGGACTACGCGTATTATTAAGATGGAAGAAGGTTTTGTATATCTTGGCGCAGGTAGCGATGAGGGGTTAAAAAACAAAAATGTATTGGAAGTTTACAAGGTAAAAAACAAGATTGTTGATCCAGCAACCGGCAAGGTTTTAGGTATGGATAAGGCCAAAGTAGGCAGCCTTGAGATTGTTGAAATTTTAAGCTCTGACTTGTCAAAAGCCAAGGTTTTAGAGTCTTCAGAACCCATTACCGTGGATTTTATCGTACAGGCAGGCACTACGAGTAAAGCCGGAAGTGATCTAATGTCAAGATGGAAGAAGATTTATGGTGATACCTCTTCGGATAAGCCTAAAACTGAAGTATCTGAGAGTTCTGTTCCTGCTTCCAATATGAGTATGTCGATTGAAGGGTTAGTGCAGGTTGCCAGCCCAGCAATAGTTATGATTACTACTGTTACTAATAGCGGTGGCGCTTTGGGTAGTGGTTTTCTTATCAGCCCCGATGGGACAATTGTTACCAATTACCATGTTATTAAGGGCGCGGAAGGCTTGGGCGTAAAATTTGCGCAGGGGAAAGAATTAATTACCAATGTCAGCGTAATAAAAACTGATGCTGTCCGTGATATAGCTTTGATCAAAGTTAATACTCCGGTTAATGCCGCTCCTTTGCCTTTGGGAGATTCAGAACAGATAGTTGTAGGCGAGCGCGTGGTTGCTATTGGTAACCCGCAAGGCCTGCAGAATACAGTATCTGACGGATTAGTGAGCGCGGTGCGTGATGCCGGCGGCGTAAAGCAAATTCAGATTAGCGTCCCAATCTCCCACGGTTCAAGCGGAGGCGCTTTGATAAATATGCGCGGACAGGTTATCGGAATTACGACCTCAAGTTATGATCAGGCGCAGAACCTGAATTTTGCTATCCCTATAAATTACGTTAAAGAATACCTGCAGCAGTAAACCGTTTTTTATTTTCTAGCCCATCCATATATTTAACTGTCCTGATGTTGCCGTTTGCTGCAGCTGTTTTAATACTGCAATCACCGGTAGCAACTAACATCGTCAGCTGCTGCTACAGGGGTCAAGATAATCTACTTAGAGTTGTCCTTGATCTCACTTGCGTTCAGGTCCTTGTTGCCTACGGCAACAAGGATTTCGTTAGATAAAAACTTATGGTGCTCAAATTTCGCACAGCAAGTGCGCACTTGCCAATCCGATTTGGCAAGGTGCGCTTGGACCAAAGCACAAGGTGCCTAAAATTCCTTGACGCTCTGGATAAAAACCCGTATAATTGATTTCACTTTAGGGGCCGTGGCCTAGCCTGGTTTAGGGCGTCTCCCTGTCACGGAGAAGATCGCGAGTCCAAATCTCGTCGGCCCCGTTTAATTTTTCCGACAAGGAAAAATTAAACGGCACCAAAGCGAGCGTAGCCGAGCGACAAGCGAGGCAGCGAGCGTGGTGCCTGACTACTAATCTCCGTATTTCCTTACGGGGATTTTTTATGCCTAGTTCTTTATTTTAGTGGTATAATCAATCATAAACAGGGAGGTAACATGGTTACAATTGATGATTTCAGAAAAATAGAGTTAAAAGTGGCTCAGATTAAAGAGGTTAATGAACATCCTAATGCGGATAAACTTCTGGTTTTGATTTTAGATGTAGGAGACAAAACCAAGCAAGTAGTTGCCGGGATTAAGAATTATTACACTAAAGAAAGCCTTCTTGGCAAATATGTGGTATTAGTGGATAATCTTGAGCCAGTGGTTTTGCGCGGTGTTGAAAGCCAAGGGATGATTCTGGCCGGGTCTGATGAATCCGGGATAACTATTATCAGCCCGGAGAGGCCATTAAAATTAGGGAGTATAGTAAAATAGTGCTCAAACAATTTGTCCCGAGCGAAGTTTGCCTAAAATGCCAGGGATGCTGTCGTTTTAAGGAAGCGGATTCAGTATGGTCTCCCTGTCTTTTGGACGAAGAGGCGCTGGATTTAATAGACAAAGAAGGGATACCTGCCGTGGCACTTTCTATTAACCGTAGGCTGCAGTTAGTTCCTAATCCTAAGGGAGAAGGTTTTCTTTGTCCGTTTTTAAAGATAGAAAATACTAAATGCCAGATTTATACTAGGCGGCCTTTTGAATGCCAGCTTTATCCGTTTCTCTTAAACCTGCGTAATAAAAAAGTCCTGCTTACCGTAGATTTAAACTGTCCCTATGTTAAGGATAAACTAAATACCCCTGAATTTAAGGAATATACCGATTACCTGGCTGCGTATCTTAATTCCCCGGCCCAGTTAACAATCCTAAAAGATAATCCTCAAATTCTCCAAGCGTACGAAGGCGCCTTAGATGTGATAGAACTGGAATGGGAGAATGGAACTAAATAAGTTATCACTTCAGGATAAGAAAATATTTGATGAATATTTAGGTTTTGACAGGCATGGGTTGTCAGCCTATTCCTTTGTTAATATTTATATCTGGAAAGAGCTTTTTGATATTAGTTGGGCAATTATAGAAAAAGCCCTCTGCGTTTTTTTTCAGGATAATATTGGCGTTTTTCTATACCTTGCGCCTTTGGCTAAGAAAAATAACCCCGAGGTTGTATTTTCTGTTTTTGAAATATTAGGCAGTTTAAATAGGAATCCGGAATTTTCGCATATAGAGAACATAGAGGAGAAAGGCCTAAATTTTTACCGTAAATTAGGCTTTGAATGCAGCCTAAAATCACATGATTATATCTGCGGCCGTCAGGGCTTAGCGGGATTAAAAGGGAATAAGTTTAAGTCTAAGCGCGCAAGCTATAATTATTTTATCAAGCATTTTGATTATCAATATCAAAAGCTCCTGCCTAAGGATCAAAGAGAATGCCTTGGGCTTTATTCTCTTTGGGTAAAGCAGCGTAAATCCGGTAACCCTGAGCGTATCTATCAGGGGATGCTTGAAGATAGCCGCAGCTCATTAAAAGAGGCCTTGGATAATTATTCTAAATTGGGCTTTAGGGGAGCAAAGGTTAAGATTGGTCCTGAGCTAAAAGCTTTTACTTTCGGGTTTGAATTAAATAAGGATACCTTCTGTATATTATATGAAATAACCGATTTAACTATTAAGGGCCTGGCGCAGTTTATTTTTTCTAAATTTGCTCAGGAACTCAAAAATTATGAATATATAAACATTATGGATGACTCCGGCTTGGATAATTTAAAGAGAGTAAAATTATCCTATCACCCTAATCGTTTGGAACCGGCGTATATTGTCAGAAGAAAACATGAGCAAACATATGATAAAGTTAAGCCCTAAGCTAAGAGATAAAATTATTGAGCTTAATTTTAAAATAAAGAAGCCGGTTCTGGCTTTAGGGCCAGAGGTTAAAAATACCGTTTGTTTTGCCAGAGGCAATCTTGCTTTTATAAGCCGTGTTCACGCCGATTTGAGTAATCCTATAGGCCTGCTGGATTTTGAACAGGACGCGGCATATTTTCTTAAAAAGAAACCCAAAGTGATTGCCTGTGACTTGCATCCGGATTATCAATCTTCTAAATATATAGCGTCGGCGTTAGGCATACAGCATCATCACGCGCATATTGCTTCTTGCATGGCGGAGAATGGTTTAAAAAACAGAAAGGTAATCGGCGTAGCTTTTGACGGGACGGGTTTAGGAAGCGATGGGACTCTTTGGGGAGGAGAATTCTTAGCCTGTGATTATAGAAATTATAAAAGGTTAGCTCATTTAAAAGAGATTCCCTTAGTGGGAGGAGAGAGGGCGATATTAGAGCCATGGAGGTTGGTTGCGGCCTGGTTTAATTTTTCTCCTAAACTAGACAAAGGCGGGCTGCTAAAGAAAATTTTTTCTGCCGGGATTAATTCTCCGTTGGATAGTAGTATGGGCAGGCTTTTTGATGCCGCAGGGAGTTTGATTTTAGGAAGGCGTAAGGCGAATTTTGAGGCAGAGTTGGCCATGGAATTAGAAAAAAAAGCTCGAGAGTACGGGGGGAAGGGCACAGAGTACGGATTTGAAATCAAGAAAGAAAATGGAATTTATATTATTGATCCTCTAAAAATGTTTAAACAGATAGTTTTGGATTTAAGACACAAAGAGCAAAAAGAAAAGCTCGCTTTTCGATTTCATCTAACTGCAGCCAATATGATAAAAAAGATATGTGCAGCCTTAAGAAAAGAAACAGGCATAAATATAACCGCATTATCCGGGGGAGTATTTCAAAATAAGCTTTTACTAAAGTTAAGTTTGGATTTATTATATAAAGAAGGTTTTAATGTTTTAACACATAGAAAATTATCTTGTAACGATTCCGGTATATCTTTAGGCCAGGCAGTGATCGCCGGGGCGAGGATTAATTCGCGCAAATAACTTACGTCGTTCCGTTTAACGTAACTCCGTAAGTTATGCGTTCATTAAGAATGTGTTTGGGTATTCCAATGAAGGTCAGAAAAATAAACGGCGATTTTGCCGAGGTTGAATCCGGCAGGCTGCTGCGCACGATAAATATTCAGATGCTTTCCGGGTTAAAGACAGGCGATTATGTTTTAGTCCATGTAGGTTTCGCAATCCAGAAAGTCGATCCCCAAAGAGCTAAAGAGACTTTAAGGTTGGTTGATGAACCCCGCACCTTCTAAATATTCCGCAAATATTATTTACATGGTGTGGGGAAAAGCGTGAATTTGAAAGAAGGTGCGGGGTGAAATACGTTGATGAATTCCGCAATTCCAAGCGTGTTTTAAAAATTGCTGATAGTATTAAGGCAATTACGCCCCATAAGTCCATTAATATTATGGAGGTCTGCGGCACGCATACGCAGAATTTCCATCGTTTTGGCTTAGCTAAGCTCTTGCCTAAAAATATAAGGTTTATCTCCGGCCCCGGTTGCCCTATCTGTGTCAGCTCGCAAAGATATATTGATACAGCTATAATTTTAAGCCGCCGCAAAGACATAATTATACTTACCTTTGGAGATATGCTGCGCATACCCGGCAGCAGTTCATCATTAGAAAAGGAGAGGGCGGAAGGCGCTAATGTCAGCATAGTTTATTCTCCGCTTGAGGCCTTAACTATAGCTAAAATAAACCCGGATAGAAAAATAATCTTTTTAGGGATAGGTTTTGAGACTACTGCCCCGGCTATTGCCTTAAGTATCATCGCGGCAAAAAAGGCAAGGATTAAAAACATATTTTTTCTTACTTCTTTAAAATTAGTCCTGCCGGTTATGCGCTATTTGTTGTTAGATAAGAGGCTAAAGTTGGACGCCTTTTTATGCCCCGGGCACGTATCTGCTATAATCGGGACAAAAGGATATGAATTTATAGCCAAGAAATACAAAATACCTTGTTGTGTCACTGGGTTTGAACCATTGGATATATTGGAGGGTATATATTTGATCCTTAAGCAGATAAGGAGCAATAAACCTGAGGTTGCTAACCAATATACGCGCGTAGTTACTAAAACAGGAAATCTTAAGGCCAAAAGAATTATTAGCCGTGTTTTTAAAAAAAGCTCAGCGGATTGGCGCGGTTTTGGCAATATTTACAATAGCGGGCTTAAGATACGCACGGAGTTTTCTTTATTTGACGCAGAGAAAGTATTTCCTAATAGCCTAGCCGCATTCACCCTTGAGTCAACAAAGGGATGTTTGTGCGGCGATGTGCTTAAGGGGTTGATTAATCCCGACAACTGCCCTTTATTTGGAAAGGCCTGCACTCCGGATAACCCTGTTGGCCCTTGTATGGTATCTAATGAAGGAGCGTGTAATGCGTATTTTAGATATAGATAAGAAAACCATAGTTTTCTTTATCCTGATCTTTCTATCCGGATGCGATCAAAAGGCCGTGGTTTGGCCTCCAGTAAGCCAGAAGAGGGTAATGCTTTGGCCTCCTTTGGCCAAAGCCACAAGCCAAAAGGCATCCGAGATTAGCCCTCAAGAGTATACTCGGAAGTCTGATGTTTACTATAAAGGCGCAGTAGCTCAATATAAGAGATTGATTATTCAAGGAAAGGATGCGTCCAAATTATCGTTTGAGCTGGGGAGGCTTTATTTTAACCACGGCGAGTATAATTTAGCGGTAGAAGCATTTAAGAGATCCGACGCTCATAGTGTTGGGAAAATGCTCGCGTTGGCATATTATCGGATGGGTAATTTTACCGATGCCCTTGAAATTTTTAACCGGGAGAAATCATTAGATGATGAAGGCCGTTATTATTATGGGTTAACAGCCGAACGTTTAAATCTTTTTGATCAGGCGCTTAAAACTTATAAAGAGATAAAGGGGGCTGAATTTAAATCTAAGGCAGCCTTAAGGCTTGAAGAGATTGAAAGACAGACAGGCATAATAAATATTAAGGATGCGGATCCGCAAGCCGCCAAGATTCTGCTCGCTGCCCCGGATGCTAAGCTTTATCCGCAGGCAGGCGCGCTTATCCTTTTGGCTAGCGAATCCATAGAGATAACCGAGCGTAATACCCAGGAGTCAAACATGCATTATCTAGTCAAGATATTAAATGAACGCGGCAAAGAGAATTTTGCCGAGGCAGCTATAGAGTACGATTCTACTTTTGAAAAAATAGAACTTGAATACGCGCGCACTATTAAGCCCGACGGCAAAGTAGTTTATGTAGGCTCCCGCCATATCCGCGACGTAACCAAGTATCTTAACTTTCCTCTCTATAGTAACGCTCGCGTATTTATAATTTCTTTCCCGGAGGTAACTATGGGGGCGGCCTTAGAATATAAAATAAAGATTAAGCGCAGCCAGTTGGTGAATAAAAAAGATTTTTTCTTGAGCTATCCCGTGCAGGCTTATGAGCCGGTTATCGCTGCGGAATTTAGCGTTATCCTCCCTAAAGGGAGGAACTTAAGGATGAAAGTTATTAATGAAGAATATAATGATTTTGGCGCAAACCTTAATGCGGCTAAAGAAGAAAAAGGGGGAAATTTGATTTATCGCTGGCAGTTTAAGAATATCCCTCAGATTATTCCTGAACCGAATATGCCTGCGGAGGTAGAGGTTAACCCCACTATGCTTTTATCTACATTCACAGGCTGGCAGGACGTATACAGTTGGTGGTGGAAGTTGGCAAGAGACAAAATAAAAGCAGATAGTTCTATAAAAAAACTAATTAAGCGGCTTATAAGAGGAAAATTTTCTGATTTAGATAAGGCGCGCGCAATTTATAATTTTTGCGCTAAGGATATCCGTTATGTAGCCGTAGAATACGGACAGGCAGGATATGAGCCGCATTCGGCCAGCGATATCTTTAAGAATAAATACGGTGATTGTAAAGATCAGGCCATACTTTTAGTCGCCATGCTAAGGGAGGCAGGCCTTAGCGCTTCCCCGGTCCTTATCGCTACCAAGGAATATTACAACTTGAATAAAGATTTTCCCTCAGCGCTCTTTAACCATTGTATCGCTGCGCTATCCCTGAAAAACAAAATTATATTTCTTGACCCGACTGCCGAAACCTGTTCTTTTGGCGATTTGCCGCTAGGTGATCAGGACCGGAAAGTTTTAGTATTTAAGGAAAGGGGTTATAATATAGAAGAAATCCCCTTTTATCCTGAAGGGCATAATTTAGTCAGGCAGGAATTGAAGTTAAGGGTGAATGAGGACGAGTCTGTGGCGGGTACTAAGATAAATATTACCCTTGGGACATATAATCAAACACAGAGGTATTGGCTTCTCTATACTCAACCTGAATTAATCGAGGACGCACTTAAGAATGTAATCCAAGATATTTCCATAGGTGCAAAATTGGATAAGTACAATATTGAGAATCTAGGCGATTTAAACAATCCTGTTGTCTTAAGCTATAGTTTCCATGGCCCGGAGTATTTTACTAAGGCCGGACTTTTAAGGATTATGCCGCAATTAGCTAGCATTGATACTTCTCTGGTTGTTAAGGAGAGCCGTAGATACCCCATTGACTTTGGATTGTTAGATAGACGGGAGTCTTGGTTAGAGATTACAATTCCTAAGAATTTTGTGCTAAAATATATGCCGGATAATATAAAAATAGATAACCCTTGGTTTAGCTTTAGCCAGGAGTATTTCTTTAAAGATAACAAAATATGCCTTAGGCAATTAAATCAGGATAAAACAGATAAGATTACCCAAAAAGAATATGCGAGTTTTAAGAGTCTTATGGAAAATCTTGCGCGTTTAATTAAACAAAGAATAGTCTTGGAGAAAATAAGATAATATGCATAGAGACGAATATTTAGCCGAAGAGCATCGTCAATATATACGTTTAGATACGGTTTTCCCCGTAGAGTTTCGCCTGGAGAGTTTAGATGGCGGCTCATTTCTGTCAGCCTGGCTCCAGGGATTTACCAGCAATGTGGGCAGCGGCGGGATATGCCTAAGTGTTAATAACCTTGATCCTGCCTTAGCTAAGATTATTGAAGGCCGTAAGGTTAGGTTTTCCTTAGAGATAGAAGTTCGAGTATTTAAGGGCCCCATAAGCGCAAAAGCCAATGCCGCCTGGATTAAAAATGTATGTGGAATACCGAATAAATACCTGATTGGCTTATGTTACGAAGAGATTAATTCAATCCAGAATAAAAAGTTTATGCGTTATGCCCGGGCTAAGAAGATTTTCGTTCCAATAGGGATGGGGGTAGTTATCCTTTTGGGGTTAGGCCTTATCGCCAATGGTTTCATAAATATGAGGTTAGTTCAGAAGAATAGGGCATTGGTTCAGCAGTTGGTTAATATTACCCAGGATTCTAGCATTCTCAAGCAGAAGATACAGGATATAATCAGGGGGAAAGAAGGGCTGCAGATAAAAATACAGGAACTAGAGTTACGTATCGCCACGGTAGGGGCTGAGAAATCAAGATTAGAGGATAAGAGTAAAACAGAGACCGGCGAGTATTCCAAGAAGTTGGAGGAGTTGAATGGGATTATTCATTCTCTTTCTCAGGAAAAGATTATACTTAGGGGCCAGTTAACTAGCATCCAGCAAAAAGAGGCCGTTTTTAGAGATAACCTTCAGCGTTTAGATGATAAGAGGGCTTCTTTAGAAAAAGCGAATGTGGATAAGATGTATTCTTGGTTTAAGGTGCATCAGAATCAGCGCATTGGTTTGGTTGGGAGTTTTGAAGGCGATAGTGATATTAAGGGGTGGGCTTTCATATATGATCAATCTTTGGCTGCCCAGGCCTATACATATTCTTTAGATTTTAAACGGCTGCGCGCGCTATTGGATTTTTTTAATAATTGCGCCAAGAGGAAAGGCGGCCTGTTCTTTAACGCCTATTATACCGGGGATGGCCAGCCGGCTGAATATGTTGTGCATAGCGGGCCGAATATATGGATTGGCATTGCTATCGCGCAATACACTCATAAGACCCAAGACAAAAAATACCTTAGGTTAGCCGAAGATATTGCCGGGGCGATTATTGATTTAGAGAATCAGGATCGAGGGGGGGGTATACGCGGCGGACCGGATGTTGACTGGTATGCTACTGAACATAATCTTGATGCCTATGCCTTTTTTAATATGCTTTATAAGATAACCGGAAAAGTTAAATATGCGGAATCCGCAAATAAGGTTTTAACTTGGCTGACAGAGCATACTTATGATAAAATGGATATTCCGATTAAGCGCGGTA
This sequence comes from Candidatus Omnitrophica bacterium CG08_land_8_20_14_0_20_41_16, assembly GCA_002774445.1. GTDB lineage: Bacteria > Omnitrophota > Gorgyraeia > Gygaellales > Profunditerraquicolaceae > Sherwoodlollariibacterium > Sherwoodlollariibacterium unditelluris. Next base: position 13,461 of record PEYI01000029.1, read on the forward strand.
AGGGGGATTCTACTATCGCCACAGATACTTATGCTTGGTCAATTGCCGCCATAGGCCCGGAGAAATTAGAGAGGATAGGAATGAATCCGGCGAGCATTATGGAGTTTGCCGAGAAGAATTGCAGCGTTGAAGTATCTTACCAGCGTCCTGATGGCCAGATTGTTAAGGTAAGGGGGTTTGATTTTGCGCCTGAAAGGAATCTCAGCCGAGGAGGAGTAGTCTCTTCGGAATGGACTGCCCAGATGGTTATATCTTTTAAGATAATGGCGGATTTCTATGCAAAAAAAGGCATGCAAAGAAAGGCAGAGGCTTATAAAATTAAAGCCGATGCATATTTAGCGGAGTTAGGGAAGATGCTCATCTCTAGCTCTTCGCCTTCAGGCCAGGGTGAAGGCTGTCTTCCTTACGCCACGCAGGATTTTGTGGATACCGGACATGGCTGGTTTACTCCCAAAGGAAAATCTACGGGCTCTCTCGCCGGAACCGCATATACTTTCTTCGCATACTATAATTATAATCCCTTGGAACTTAAAGATTGATGGTTCAACCACGCCCGTTCAATGATTCGACTCCGCTCACCATCGACACTGAGCGAAGTCGAACCAAGTCGAGGGACGAAGCCGCAGGGTTGAAAAGAAAATTAAAATTAATTTACCACAAGGCCTTATCTTGTTTAGGCCCACAGCATTGGTGGCCGGGAGATAGCCCTTTTGAGGTTATGGTAGGGGCAATCCTTACGCAGAATACCAATTGGTTTAATGTTGAGAAGGCGATAAAAAATCTTAAGGACCACAATCTTTTAAATTATAAGAGGCTCTATAATCTTTCTGACGGGAAATTAGCTAAGCTTATTAGGTCCGCGGGTTATTACAATATAAAGGCTAAACGTCTGAAAAATTTCTTAAAGTTCTTTAGCGAGCGCTGCCAAGGAGACATTAAAAGAATGTCTCTGGCTGGAACAGAAGCCTTGCGGGAAGATTTATTAAAGGTCAACGGAATCGGCCCTGAGACTGCGGATTCTATTCTGCTTTACGCCTTAAATAAGCCTGTGTTTGTGGTGGACGCCTATACTAAAAGGATCTTTTTCCGTCACGGGCTTATTAAAGAAAACGCGGCCTATGAAGAAATACAAGATTTATTTATGCAATTCCTAAGAAAAGATGTAGAATTATTCAATGAATATCATGCGCTTTTAGTAAGGATAGGTAAGGATTTCTGCCTTAAGCATAAGCCGAGGTGCCGGCTCTGCCCTTTAGAAGAATAATGATAAATCGCAAACGTTTAATAAAACTTACGCAAGATTTAATCCGAATAAATTCCGAGAATCCTCCCGGCGCCGAACGCCCGATTGCCTTATTTATTAAGGGCTATCTTAAAAAGTTAGGCCTTGAAGTTAGAATTTACGAATTTAAAAATAGGCGCTCTAATATAGTAGCTTGGCTTAAAGGCAAGGGCAGGCAATCACTTCTTATCACCCCGCATTTAGACACTATCCCCGCCGGCAAAACCTGGAAGCAAAATCCTTTTGGCGCAGAAATAACAAAGGATAGAATTTATGGCCTGGGCGCTACGGACTGTAAATCCAATCTTGCTTGTGCTATGGAGGCGATAAGGAGTATTGTTGAAGAAAGGGTAGTTTTGTCCTATAATCTTATTTTCGCCGCTACCGCAGATGAGGAGTCCGGTTCCGGTCTTGGTTTAATCCCGCTTTTAGATAAAGGGATATTAAAGCCGGACACAGCATTGGTATTAGATGCTGACGATTTTGAGATTATCATTACCCAGAAGGGCCTAATGCATCTTAAGGTTAAGATAAAGGGCAAGAAGGCGCATGGTGCATACCCGGACCAGGGGATTAATGCCATAGATATAGCCTTAGAAGTTATACGGGAGATAAAAAATTACAGGTTTTCTTACCGCAAAAATAAATTTCTTAAGCCGCCTACGGTTAATTTAGGGACTATAAAAGGCGGGGATAAGGTTAATGTAGTAGCTGACTGGTGTGAATTTGAATTAGATTTTAGATTTTTACCAGGGATGAAAGCAGGGATAATATTAAACAAGCTTAAGGACAGCTTAAAGAAACATGCGAAAAATTTCTCCCGCCTCAGCGGGATCCCGTTAAAAGCGGGAAAGATAGAAATAGAAGGAATTCAGGAGCCGTACTACATTTCAGAAAAGCATTCTTTAGTCAATTATTTAAAGAAGGCTATGCGCGCCTTAGATATTATTCCTCGGGTTAAAGGCTCGGAGGGCGCTACGGTAATAACATTCTTTAAGAAAAGAGGTATACCGGCTATCGCCAGTGGTTTTGGCGTAGCAGGTTGCGCGCATATAGCAGGTGAATATGTTAAAATAAATAACCTCTATAAAGGCACGTTAGTGCTAGAGAAATTCTTAAAAATATATCAACCCTAACTATGAATATGGATAAAGTAAAGATTTCAAAAAGGCCGCGTTTAAGGAATCCCTATCTGATTGTTGCCTGGCCAGGGATGGGAGAGGTGGCTTTCAAGGCGGTAAGTTATTTGATAGAACAGCTAAAGTTAGAGGAGTTTGCTTTAATTCCGGCGGAAGATTTTTTCTATCTTACCAGTAGTTTAGTTAAACAGGGAATATTAAGTATCCCGGAGTTACCCCAAAGTAAATTCTATTATTATAAGAATAAGTCCGGAAAGAATGATCTTATTGTTTTTATCAGTAATGCCCAGCCGGATTTGGTGCGCGCGGACGCATATTCGCGTAAGATTATTCAGGTTGCTAAGAGTTTTAAGGTTGATACGGTGGTAAGTTTCGCTTCAATGCCCCAGGCGATTGACCATACCCAAGAATCCTCAGTCTGGTTTGCCGCGACATCCGTTGAATTAAGCAATAATCTTAAGAAACGAAACTTAAATGTTTTATCCGAAGGCGCAATTAGCGGGATGAATGGTTTATTCTTAGGCATAGCTAAAAGGGAAGGGCTAAAAGGATTCTGCCTTCTGGGCGAGATACCGCTTTATACCATTCAGATTGAAAATCCTAAGGCCTCTTATGCGGTCCTCAAAGCATTATCCGGGATATTGGATCTTAAGGTTGATCTTTCGGGATTAATTAATCAGGCTAAGAATATGGAAGAAGAGATCGGTAAACTTTTGGATTACTTAAAGATGGGGAATCAGGTTGCCGGGCCAATCAGCGAAGAAGATATTGAGAGGATTAAGAATTCATTAAGCCAGCTTACCAAGCTCCCTTTGTCTGTAAAGACCAAGATTGAAGGGCTTTTTTCTTTGGCAAGGTCCGATATCTCTAAGGCGGCTGAACTTAAGGCAGAGTTAGATAAATGGAATGCCTATAAGGAATATGAAGATCGGTTCTTGGATTTGTTTAAGAAGAGAGGCGAGAAGAGCAATTGACGGCTAAAGAAATAAAAATAGCACCTCAGCAGAAAATATTACTGGCTCATGGAAGCGGGGGCAGGCTTACGCATAAGCTTATCCGGGATGTTTTCCTTAAGAGCTTAAATAATCCTATATTAAGCGAGTTATCAGATAGCGCGAAAATAGATTATAAAGAAAAAATTGCTTTTACTACGGATTCTTTTGTGGTCAGCCCCTTATTTTTCCCGGGCGGGGATATCGGAAAACTTTCGGTCTGCGGGACAATTAACGACTTAGTAATGGTAGGGGCAGTTCCGGAATATCTCTCTTTAGGCCTAATCATAGAGGAAGGTTTGGACAGGGAAGTATTAGAGAAGATTATTAATTCCATATCTTTGCATGCTAAGAGGGCGGGCGTTGTGATTGTTACCGGTGATACAAAAGTCGTAGAGAATGGCGCCGCGGATAAGGTATTTATTAATACCTCGGGAGTCGGAAGGATTATTAATAAGGGAATTTCAATAAATAATATTAAGTGTGGGGATAAAATTATCCTTACCGGAAATATCGCCGAACACGGCTTGGCGGTTTTAACTAAAAGGAAAGACCTGGATTTAGGCCTTAGTATTAAAAGCGATTGCGCCGCATTAAATAATTTGATTGTCCCTCTGCTTAGGAGAACTAAAGCAATAAAATTTATGCGCGATCCTACCAGGGGCGGGATCGCTACTACCTTGAATGAAATTACAGAATCGTCTGGCCTTGGTATAATTATTGAAGAAAAAAATATACCGATAACTAGCAAAGTAAGAGTAGTTTCGGAATTACTCGGCATAGACCCTTTATATATCGCTAATGAAGGAATAGCGATAATGATAGTCGGAAAGGACAGCGCAAAGGGGGTCCTGAATTTTTTAAGGAGACATCCTTTGGGTTGCCATGCGCAGATTGTAGGCGAGGTAGTAAAACAACCCAAGGGTCGCGTCATCTTAAAAACTACTTTAGGCACCGAGCGCATTGTTGATATGTTAACCGCTGAGTCTTTGCCGAGGATTTGTTAGGTTTTTGTGGGTGTCGAGTCTTGTTCTCGCAGCACCGCTCGCATAAACTACATGCTGCTCAAATCAAGCCTCGTCACTCACAAAAAACTTCTACCCTCGTCCAATGCAAAAGTTTGATTTCCTATCCCTTGTGATAAAATATATTGCAGAGATTTTTTAGTAAAAAAATGGGAATAAAAGGATTAGAAGTAATTCAAGTTAACGGTGAGCCAAATGTTGACGTTATTAAGGTCAGCGCCGACGGGGTTATTACACCTATAAAGACTGGTCATGCTTTATTAAAGATATCTAATGGTTTAGCTTCAGCTACATATCCTGTAGAAGTTCACGAGGGATAGATCTTAGTTTGAAAACAAAACGAATAATGGGGACGGTTCGATTTTTGATAAATGAATCTGGCAGTTTTCGAGCGAATGGAGTACTTTTCGCCGCTGCGAAAAGTACGACTTGAGCGAGAAAATTGACAGATTCATTAAACTACAATGAAAACCAGTAAATACCAGAGAAGATTTTATCGGGATTGGGTCAAAGATAAAGGGCTGCATATTACGCAGATTATAGCCAAAGAGACGGATCTTAGAATAGCTACTAATAAGGCGGCGGATAAGGGTTTTATTGAAGAGAAGATACGCTCTTACCGTTGGGATATAGAAAAATATATAAATAAAGACCATCGTTTTCTAACCGCGCTTAAACCCTTGGCCGTTGAATTAAACGCGCCTTCAATTGTTAAGGCAATGGCAGAAAAAGCAAAAAGTGTTAATCTTGGGCCGATGTCTACGGTTGCCGGCGCAATTGCCGAATTTTTAGGCCGAGATTTATTAAAACAGGGATACAAAGATGTTATTATAGAGAATGGCGGGGATATATTCTTAAAAACTCGTCGGGCCCGCTTGATCGGTATTTATTCGGGGCGCTCTAAACTATGGAATAGCCTTTGCATAAAGATAAAACCTAAAGATACCCCTTTAGGTATCTGTACTTCTTCCGGGACAATCGGTCATTCTCTAAGTTTTGGCTCCGCGGATAGTGTGGTAATATTATCCAAAAGCGTAAGCCTTGCCGATGCCGTAGCTACGGCTACTTGTAATCGCATAAATTTCAAGCAGGATTTACAGAAGGCCCTTGACTTCGCGCGCTCAATTAAGGGCGTATCAGGCGTAGTTATTATCTTAAAAAATAATCTGGTCAGTTGGGGCAAGGTGGAGTTTGCTCATTGAAATTTCCTTGACAAAGACAGTATATTGTGATAAAAAATACTATAAATACAATATTTGGGTTATCGCGAATCAATTCTCTTGGGAGGCATTAAGTTTAAATTGGAAAAATAGACGGTAGTTTTAGGGCTCTTGTAATATAAGCGAGAGCCCTTTTCTATATCCTATGAAAACTGTCGGATTAACCTACGATTCAAAGACGGATTATAAGTTTAAAGAAGGCGACCCTCTAGATGCCAATGCCGAATTTGACCATCCAGATACCATTGGCTTAATTGCCCAAGCCATTACTACCAACGGTTTTAGGGTAGAGAGGATTGGCAATGTTTCTAACCTCTTAGAGAAGTTGGGCTCTTTAAATGTGGATATTGTTTTTAATATATCTGAGGGGATGTTCGGTCGAAACAGGGAATCTCAGGTCCCGGCAATCTTAGAAATGGCAGGGATTCCTTTTGTGGGCGCAGATGCTTTAACTCTGGGCTTGACTTTGGATAAGGTTATAGCCAAGAAGATTTTTATCGCTGATAAAATACCCACCCCAAATTTCTTTGAAGTAAATTCCAAAGAGCAGTTAAATAATACCAACCACTACAAATTTCCCTTGATTGTAAAACCGCGCTTTGAAGGCTCATCCAAAGGTTTAAGCGAAAATTCCCGGGTCCAAACCAAAGAAGAGTTAGATAAACAGGTTGAATATGTCATCAATGCTTATAAACAGCCGGCATTAATTGAAGAGTTTATCTCGGGGCAGGAGTTTACTGTGGCTATAATAGGCAATGATGAGCCAGAGATTATGCCTGTGGTGCAGATAAAAATAGACGGAAAGCTAAAGCTTAACGATAAATTCTATACCTTTGCCCGGATTACTTCGGATAGATTAGAGTATGTCTGTCCTGCTAAAATATCCGTAGAATTGAAGAAGGTTCTCGACGGACTTGCCTTGAGGGTTTACCGTGCGGTTGAGTGCCGGGATTTTGGCCGCGTGGATTTTCGTGTAGACCAAGAAGGCAGGCCGTATGTTTTAGAGATCAATCCCCTTCCATCTTTATCTAAGGAAGACGTATTTATGCTCTTGGCAAAGGCCGTAGGTATTACTTATGAACAGATGATTGGCAAGATTTTAGATAGCGCGCTTAAAAGATACAATTTTGATTAAATGAATCCCGTTACAAACTATTTTGTAACGGGATAAATTCAGAGGTTTGTAACGGGATGAAAATAGCCCTAACCTATAATCTAAAGAAAAAAGACGAAACTAAGCCCGCGGATTATTTTTCTGAGTACGATTCCGAAGAGACCATCGGCTCAATTGTCTCTGCCTTGGAGACCAAAGGGCATAGCGTTGAGGCCATTGACGTAGAATATCCCAAGCTCTTTTCTTATTTCAGGAAAAACCGCGTGGATATAGTTTTTAATATTGCCGAGGGAAAGCATGGAAAGTTTCGCGAGTCCGAGGTTCCGGCGATATTAGATTATTTAAATATACCTTATACCGGCTCGGATACATTTTCTCTGGCTTTAGCCTTGAATAAGGCGCTTACCAAGAAGATCCTTAAGGCTGAGAACGTCCCTACTCCGAATTTTCAAGTTTTCTCTAAAGGCACCGAAGAGTTGGACCCTAGCTTAAGGTTTCCGTTGATAGTAAAGCCGAATTGCGAAGGTTCGGCTAAGGGGATAACCAAGGCCAATGTGGTTAGTAACTATAAGGATCTTTTAAAAAAAGTTAAAGAGACCTTGAATTCCTATTATCAGGAGGCCTTAGTTGAGGAATTTATCGACGGAAAGGAGCTTACGGTCGGGATTTTAGAAAACGGTAAGGCCCGGGCCCTTCCGATCTTAGAAATAGATTTTTCTAATTGCAACAATAGCGGAGAGTATTTTTATTCCTGGCGAATGAAAGAATATCAGGGAAATAGAGAGCTTGGGCTTGTTCCTACTTTTCATTGCCCGGCGAGATTAGACGCGCCAACCGAGGTATTGGTTAAAGAGGCAGCCCTTAAGACGCATCGGGCAGTAGGCTGTCTTGATATTTCGCGCACTGACATACGGTTGGATAAAAATAACGTGCCTTATGTCCTAGAGATAAACCCGTTGCCGGGGCTTGATCCCAAGGAATCCAATTTTCCTATTATGGCTTATGCTGATGGTATGAAATATGAGGATCTCATTGAGGCAATAGTCTTAAGCGCCTCAGAAAGGAGAGGGTTAAATTGAGCAATCTTCAGGCAACTGAAAATCAAAAACTACAGCAGGAGATAGTATCTATTCCGCGTCCGGCCAGAAGGCCGCGTGACTACCAGCAGATTCCTCTTTATAAAGATGTGAATCTCCTTGATTGGGAAGACTGGCATTGGCAGATAAAGAACAGAATTTGCACCAAAGACGCCTTAGCGCAGATTATCAAACTTACTCCTGAGGAAGAGGAGGGCATAGATAAGGCTAAAGGGAGATTGTCTATGGCGATAACTCCTTATTGGGGGATGTTATTAGACCCGGAAGACCCGAATTGCCCTATCCGGCGCCAGGCTGTCCCCATGGCCCAAGAGTTTATTGTAACTCCGCATGAAATGATTGATCCTCTCGCTGAAGACAGGGATTCTCCTGTCCCGTATCTGGTCCACCGTTATCCGGACAGGGTTTTATTATTGGCTACTGATCATTGTGCGATGTATTGCCGGCATTGCACGCGCAGGCGTTTGGTGGGTGAGCATGAAGAGAAAGAAGCCAATGTTTCAAATAGGTTCGATGCGGCGATAGAATATATTAAGAGTAATCGTAAAGTACGCGATGTGCTTATCTCGGGCGGAGACCCTTTGACCTTGGAAGATGAGGAATTGGAAGATTTGATTCAGAAAATACGTTCTATCTCCCACGTAGAGTTTTTAAGGATAGGCACGCGCATCCCCGTGACTTTACCCCAACGCATTACGGAAAAGTTAGTAAATATGCTTAAGAAATATTCTCCTATATGGATGAGCATACATTTTAACCATCCTAAGGAGATTACTAAACGTTGTAAGATTGCCTGCGATATGTTAGCCGAGGCGGGTATTCCTTTAGGGTCTCAAACCGTGCTCTTAAAAGAGATAAATGACCGGCCGTATATTATGAAAAAGCTCGTGCATGAGTTATTACAGATTAGAGTTCGGCCGTATTATATTTATCAGTGCGATTTGGTAAGGGGCACTCAGCATTTTAGGACTCCGGTTGCCACAGGAATTAATATTATGGAAAAACTGCGCGGCCATACTTCAGGATATGCGGTTCCTACTTATGTTATTGACGCCCCGGGCGGCGGAGGAAAAATTCCCATTGCGCCGAATTATATCCTTTCGCAGGCCAAGGGTAAATACGTCCTGCGTAACTATAACGGCAAGATTTACACCTACTTGGAATAATTTCTAGGAGTAGAAGTTTATGGACTTAAGGCGTAAGCGTAATTTTATCCTCTTAGGCCACGCCCAATCCGGTAAAACCACACTCGCCGAAAGCCTGCTCTATTTTTGTAAAGCCACTACCCGTAAAGGTTGTATTTCAGACGGGACAACCGTAAGCGATTATAGTTTTGATGAAATTGAGAGGAAGAATTCCATAAACTTAAGTTTGCTCTTTTGTGATTATCAAGGATCTAGAATCCAGATTGTGGATACCCCGGGTTATGCCGATTTTTCGGGCGAGGTCATTGCGGGAATGCGCGCGGTAGATAGCGCGATTATTGTGGTAGACGCCTCTAGCGGCGTTGAAGTGGGCACAGAGAAGGCTTGGGCTGCCTTGGAAGAGGCCAAGCTCCCCTGCATAATTTTTATTAATAAGGCGGATAAAGAAGGCGTAGATATAAATAATATTTTGGCGGATTTAAAATCTAGCCTTTCTAAGAACTGCATAATTATTGAATCTTTGGAAGACCCTCTTTTAATGGAAGCGATTGCCGAAAGCGACGATAGCCTCCTAGAGAAATACTTGACGGTTTTACGCCTTTCCGTTGGTGAAATTAAGGGTGGTTTAGCCCGGGCAGTAAATAAGCGTAAGCTTTTTCCGGTTATCGTAGGTTCTGCCCTAAACGATAAAGGAATTAAAGATCTTTTAGACGGTATCCTGCAATATTTGCCTAGCCCGTTAGATAGAAATCCTGTGGTTGCGGTTAATCCTTTAAAGCCCGATGAGCAAAAAGAAGTTGCCTTAAAAGAAGACGCGCCTTTTTCCGCTTTTGTCTTTAAGAATATCGTCGATCCCTATGTCGGCCAGCTTAGTTTGTTGCGTATTTTTTCCGGGACTCTTGTTTCAAACACAGGTTTTTATAATGTAACCAAGAAAACAAAAGAAAGGATTGGACAGATTCATATCTTGCAAGGTAAAGAACAGAGGAACATAGAAACCGCTGCCTGCGGGGATATTGTCGCTATTGCCAAATTAAAGGATACCGGGGCCTCAGATTCACTCTCTCAAGATAAAGAGCAATTCTTATTTGAACCGATTGTTTTTCCCGAAGCATCTATGGCTGCGTCAGTGAAACCAAAGTCACGCGAAGATGAAGCGAGGATTTCCGATGCCCTGCATAAGCTTGAGGTAGAGGATCCGACATTTAAGGTCGCCCATGACCCGCAGACAAAAGAACTGATTATTTCAGGGCCTGGGGATTTGCATCTGGCAATAATGGTCGGCCGGCTTAAAAAAAGGTTTAATGTCTCCGTAGAGTTAGGGACGCCGAAAGTATCCTATAAAGAAACGGTTACTAAGAGTGTTAAGGTCCAGGGCAAGTTTAAGAGGCAGTCAGGAGGCCACGGGCAATACGGAGACTGTTGGATTGAGGTTTTGCCATTGCCAAGGGGCAAGGGCTTGGAGTTTGTGGATAAAATATTCGGAGGGGCAATCCCGAAGAACTTCATCCCCTCGGTAGAAAAAGGCGTGCGTTCTGCCGCCTTAGAAGGCGCGGTTGCAGGTTATCCTATAGAAGACATTAGGGTTACGCTTGTAGATGGTTCATACCACGAGGTTGATTCTTCGGATATGGCTTTTCAGATCGCCGGGGCTATGGCCTTAAGAAAGGCAGTGCTAGAAGCAGGCCCGGTTTTATTGGAGCCAATAATGGATATAGAGATATCTATACCTGAAGAATTTCTTGGAGCGATATCCGGGGATGTCAATTCCCGGCGGGGGAGGATTATGGGTGTGGAGGTAAAGGGCAAGCAACAGATAGTTAAGGCGCAGGTGCCTCTATCTGAGATGTTTAAATATGCAAATGACCTGCGCTCAATTACCGGCGGCAGGGGTATGTATATTATGCGTTTCTCGCATTATGAAGAGGTGCCGCAAAAGATAGCCTCGCCAATTATCGCGCATTATCAATCCACGAAGAAACAAGAAGAATAGCGGGAATAGAAATACAATTCTTCTCTAATCATCCGGGGAAGCATTTTCTGTTGAGGCATAACTATTTGGAAAGGAGAGTTGATTTATGAAAATCGGTATATTTTCCATTCCCGAGATACCATTGGGCAAACAAAATATTAAAGACGAACGTTTGGATCAGGTTGATAAGATTACTAAATCCAAGAAAAAAGTTTATATTCAGGTAGAATTAACCGGGCAGGATGGGGTATTGGATTCCGATGTGGTCTTGGCCACAAAAGAGGCGCGCACTGATTTGGTATTAGCTGATCTTGAATTCGTGGAGAATCGCTTAGCCAAGGTTCAGGCTGAGCCGGAGAAAAACCTGCTTCTTAAATTCAAGAATGTTTTAGAAAAAGAAGAGTTTATGTCTAGTATTATTTTAAGCGACGAGGAGAAAAAGATTATTTCCGGTTACAGGCTTATTACGGTTAAACCGGTGGTATTAGCGGAAAAAGAAGAACTTCAAAATTTAGATAAGCTGTTCTTTAGGGTATTTCAAGAGAGCGGTTTTATAAGTTTTTTTACCGCCGGAGAAAAGGATACCCACGCGTGGTTGATTAAAAATGGCGCGACTGCATGGGAGGCATCCGGCGCTATACACTCGGATATACAAAAAGGTTTTATCCGCGCCGAGATTATAAGCTTTAATGATTTCATCCAATCGGGCGGTGAGAGTGCGGCAAAACAAGCCGGTAAGCTGCGCCTTGAGCAAAAAGATTATATAATGCGGGATTGCGATTTAGCTAATTTCAGGTTCAATAAATAAATACGTAAATAGTAAATAGAATAGTAAATAAGTAAATAGGGACAGCGACCATTTTTCTTGGTCGCATAGATAGAAAAATGGTCGCTGTCCCTATTTAAAAGGAGAGATTATAATGGTTAAGATTAAACGCGCGTTAATTAGCGTATCGGATAAGATAGGCATTTTAGATTTAGCTAAGGAATTAAATAATTTTGGCGTAGAGATTCTTTCTACGGGAGGAACGGCAAAAATATTGCGCGAGAACAATATACCCGTTAAAGAGGTATCCGAATATACCGGGTTTCCCGAAATGCTCGACGGCCGCGTAAAAACCCTGCACCCTAAGATTCACGCTGGCCTGCTCGCCTTAAGGGATAATCAGGGGCACATGCAAACCATAGAAGAACACGGGATCGGGCTTATTGATATGGTTGTAGTTAATCTTTATCCTTTTGAAAAAACCATCCAAAAGCCGGGAGTAACAATAGAGGAGGTTATTGAAAATATTGATATTGGCGGGCCTTCTATGCTGCGCTCAGCTGCGAAAAATCACCGTTTTGTCGCAGTGGTTTGTAATCCCGCTCGGTACAGCCAGATTATTGATGAGCTAAGAAGAAATAAGGGGAGTCTTTCTGAAGAAGTGATGCGGGCAATGGCGATTGAGGTATATGGCCGCACTAGCGAATACGACGAGGCAATCCATAAATATCTTAGTAATTATTTTGGCGGCAAAAAGATAACGGAAAAATTTCCCAAAGAGATAACTTCTATTTTCGAGAAGGTCCAGGATTTGCGTTACGGAGAGAATCCGCACCAGGAGGCAGCTTTCTATAAAGAGAAAGGCAAGGCTAAAGGGATAATCAACGCCAAGCAACTTCAGGGGAAGGAGTTATCTTTTAATAACATTTTAGATTTAAATTCAGCCTGGGAATTAGTGCGTGAATTCAGTAACCCGGCTGCGGTGGTTGTAAAACACAGTAATCCCTGCGGCGTGGCTGAGGATAAATTATTAGATAGGGCGTTTTTCTGCGCTTGGAAATGCGATACGCTTTCTGCTTTTGGCGGGATTGTCGCCTTAAATCGGAAGATGGATTTAAAGACTGCTAAGCGCGTTGCTAAAAGCGGATTTTTAGAGTCCATTATTGCTCCCGGGTTTAATCAGGAGGCCTTGGAGTTATTTAAGGGAAAGAAGAACCTGCGCATATTAGAATTTTATGATTTAGATCCTATAAGTGAACCGGATATGAAGAGGGTGGCAGGCGGGCTCCTGCTTCAGGATAAGGATCTGGCAACCTTGGATTTAAATAATTTAAAAGTCGTGACTAAAAAGAAACCGAATAAACAACAGCTGGTTAGCCTTATCTTTGGCTGGAAAGTGGCTAAACATGTCAAATCCAATGCCATTGTTTTAACTAAAGGTACAAAGACTGTCGGCATCGGTGCGGGGCAAATGTCCCGAGTTGATTCGGTAATGCTCGCCAAGAAGAAGTCCGGCGTTTTAAGCAAAAAATCCTGCCTTGCCTCCGACGGTTTTTTCCCTAAGCCGGATGCTATCTTTTGGGCGCATAAGGCTGGAGTTTCTGCCATAATCCAGCCCGGAGGATCAATTGCCGACGAGAATATCATTAAGGCCTGCAATAAATATAAGATTGCCATGGTTACAACCGGCATAAGGCACTTCAAACATTAGGTTTTAGGTGTTAGGTTTTGGGTTTTACCTAACACCTATCACCAAACACCTATTACCTAATAAATGACCTACCCTGAAACAGTCAAATACTTAGAATCATTTATCAATTACGAAAAAACTACGGCCTACCGCTATAAAGAATCTTTGGGGCTTACGCGTATCAAGGAATTTTTAACTCTCCTCGGCAATCCGCAGGATGACCTTAAATGCATACATGTCGCGGGGACAAAAGGCAAAGGTTCTATTTGCGCTTTTATTGCCTATATATTAAAAGAAGCCGGATTTAAGGTAGGCCTTTATACCTCTCCTCACCTCTTAGATTTTAGGGAAAGAATAAGGATTTTAAACCCGCTAAGCGATAAACGACAAGCACTAAGTGAGTTCGAGGGGATAATCCCTAAGGCCGCGTTAAAGGCCATAGTGGAGAGGTTAAGGCCTAAAATAGAAAAATATGGCCGCAGTTCGCCTTATGGCCCGCTTACTTTTTTTGAGGCCTACACTGCTTTAGCCTTAGTTTATTTTAAAGAGAAGAAAGTTGACTTTGCCGTCTTAGAGACGGGTTTAGGCGGCAGGCTTGACGCTACAAATGTGGTCAATGCCTTGGTCTCTGTGATTACGCCGATAAGTTATGACCATATGGATAAACTTGGGCATACCTTAAAAAAGATCGCGAAGGAGAAGGCGGGAATTATTAAAACCAAGAAATCAATAGCAATTAGCGCTCCGCAGGAAAAAGAGGCAAGGGAGGTTATACGTGCACGATGCAAGGCGTTTGATGTTAAACTATATGAGGTAAATAAATATAAAAAGTTAAAATTAAGGCTCCTTGGCAGGCATCAGTTAATTAACGCGGCAGTAGCCATAAGCGCAGTCAAGGCTTTAAATGGTTACGGTATTAGGGTGGGGGTTGATTCTCTGATGCGCGGGCTTTATAATACCCTTTGGCCAGGTAGGTGCGAGGTGATTTCACGAAATCCTTTGGTGGTGCTGGACGGCGCACAGAATGTCGCCTCTGTTAAAGCTTTAAAAGAGGCCATCAGGAAAAATTTTTCCGCCGCAGGCGGATCCGCCTTTGGCGAAAAATACAAAAAAATGATTTTAGTATTGGGTATTTCCAATGACAAGGATATTAAGGGCATATGCTCAGAGCTTTATGATTTAGCGGATAAGGTTATATTAACTAAAGCCAATTCCTTAAGGGCAGCTGATCCTAAAATTCTGGCGGGTTATTTTAACGGCAAGGAAAGATATATCACCGATGGTGTAGGGCCTGCCAAGAATTTAAGCAGGCGCTTGGCGGAAAGAGGAGATTTAATCTTAGTTACAGGTTCTTTATTTGTGGTAGGTGAATTTAAATATGGCAGGAGACAATTTAACTGATACAATTGCGGCAATATCCACGCCTGTAGGGGGAGGTGGTATTGGGATTGTGCGGCTTAGCGGCAAAGACGCGCTAAAAATTGCCGAGAAGATTTTTGTTGCCAAAGACGGTAAAAAAGCATCAGACTTCAAGACTTATACCACGCATTACGGATGGATCATTAATTCGTTCTCGAGTTCTCGAGTTCTCGAGTTCAATAAATCAAACCCACGAACTAAAGAACTTACGAACTCGCGAACTGAGGTTATTGATGAAGTAATTTTGACCGTAATGCGCGCGCCAAAATCTTACACCAAAGAGGATATTGTAGAGATTAACTGCCACGGTGGAATTGTGGCTTTGCGGCGGGTATTGGATTTAGTTTTAGAAAACGGCAGCCGGTTAGCAGAGCCAGGAGAATTTACTAAACGTGCTTTTTTAAACGGAAGAATTGATTTAGCTCAGGCAGAGGCGGTTTTGGATATCATTCAAGCTAAAACCGATTTCGCGCTAAAGATAGGAACCGAGCAATTAAAAGGGGCGCTTTCTCAAAGGATAAATGTTATTAGGGGATCCTTATTGGATATTCTTACTTTATTAGAAGCAAATATTGATTTTCCCGAAGAAGAAATAATTTCTGTTGAGCTAAGGGGGATGAGAGAAAAATTAGAAAAAATTGACGCTGAGCTTAAAAATCTTTTAGAAACCTCAAGACATGGCCGGATCCTACGCGAAGGCATACATGTAGTTATCTGCGGTAAACCCAATGTTGGTAAGTCCTCGCTTTTAAACGCCCTGCTTAAAGAAGAACGTTCCATAGTTACTCCTATCGCCGGGACTACCCGCGATACAATAGAAGAGACAATTGACATAAGAGGTATTCCGGTAAAGATTGTGGATACTGCCGGGACCCTAGAGCCGAGAGATTTAATAGAGAAGAAAGCTCTGATGCGTTCAAGGAAAGAGATTGATGCGGCGGATTTAGTGATTATTTTATTTGACGGCAGCAAGAGGTTGTCGCAAGAAGATGTATTTCTTATTAAGAAGCTAAAAACAAAACCCGCTATTGCGGTTATAAATAAAATTGACCTTAAGCAGAAGATTGAACGGGAGAAGGTCTGTGGGTATTTTAAGAATATTGTAGATATTTCGGCTAAGAAGGTTAAGAATATAGAATTATTGGAGAAAATAATCGCAGATTTAATCTATGGCGGATTAGTTTTAAGTTCTGAATCTATAATGGTGAGTAATCTAAGGCATATACAATTAATCCGCAAGGCGCAAAAAAACATTGCAAAAGCAGGAAAATCATTGGATAATAGGTTATCTATAGAATTTATTGCCTGCGATATAAGGGAAGCGTTAGGTTCCTTGGATGATGTTTTGGGTAAAAGATTTTCCGAAGATTTATTAGATAAAATATTCAGCGAGTTCTGCATAGGAAAATGACATGGATAAGAAAAAAATAGAAAAAGCAGTCCGGGATATTTTAGAGGCGATAGGCGAAGACCCTAAGAGGAAAGACCTTTTAGATACCCCTAAGCGCGTAGCTGAAATGTATGAAGAGATTTTTGCCGGAATAAAGCAGAATCCTGAAAAAGAGCTGGAAGTTGTCTTAGAACAGAAGCACCATGAGATAATCTTGCTTAAAGGCATTCCCTTATACAGTATCTGCGAGCACCATCTCACACCATTTATCGGCAAGGCGAATATCGCTTATATCCCTAAAAATGGCCGGGTTACCGGTTTAAGCAAGTTAGCGCGGGTGGCGGAAATTTTATCACGCCGGCCGCAAGTGCAGGAACGTTTGACTACGCAGATCGCCGATATTGTTATGGCAAAATTAAAGCCCTTAGGGGTTATGGTGGTTATTGAGGCAGAGCACCTTTGTCTGTCTATGCGCGGGGTAAGAAAGCCCGGGACCACGACTGTTACATCGGCAGTGCGTGGCATATTTAAAGATAATGAAAAGACGCGCTCAGAAGCCTTGGCGTTAATTAAACCTTAAAATAACACCCGGTTTTATCGGCATCTTGGCATAAAGGATTGCCAAGTGCGCCCTTTTTGGGCTGATAGGCCGGTACTTCGACATAGATGAATGTCGAGTATCCCGCTTCTGCGGGATGTGCACTTACTGTGCAATACCTGGCCCTAAAGGATGGGCCAGTATGCGTTTCTGCGCAAGAAGGAGAGTATGGATGTAAAGGATTTGGGCAAAACATCCTTAGGGATGGAGGCAAATGTCGCTGCTCTCTTAAGTTACTTGTTAGGTTTTATCACCGGGATTATTTTCTATGTTTTGGAGAAGGAAAATAAATTTGTGCGTTTCCACGCCATGCAGTCTATTTTAGTCTTTGGCTCGCTTTTTGTCTTAGCCATAGTTGTAGGTATTATGCCTTTTATGGGCTGGGCATTGGTAAACATTATTTGGATTCTTGATATAATACTCTGGGTAATACTTATGGTTAAGGCTTATAGGGGGGAATATTTTAAGCTTCCTATTGCCGGGGATATAGCTGAGGAAAATTCTTAATAAAAGAAAACGCTTCCTTTAAAGTCGTGAATAAGCTTGCAACCGCGTATTAATATGTGGCATACTTATATCAGAAAATTTTAAAAAAGGAATGCCTAAACAATGCCTAAAGAAGAGTTTTCTGAAAAGAGAAAGTTTGTTCGTTTCTTAATTTCTATTCCTTTAAAATATGCCAAAATAAGTATTAAGCAATCCACTGATGCCTCAACTAAGGATATTAGCGCCGAAGGGCTAGGTTTAATTACTGCTGAGGAGCTCCCGGTAAACGCACCCCTAAAGATATGCCTTACTATACTGGATAACGACGAAGAAATTCCCTTAAATGCCGAGGTTATCTGGTCTAAGGGCAAGAGCATTGGTTGCTATCATTCGGGGCTAAGGCTAAAAGATACCAAGCTAAAACCAATCTCGCTAGTTTTAAGGACCGTAGACTCTAGATTGTAAAAACCTTACCTTGTCCAATCTTCATCCCGTAATTTAAAATTGACATCTTAGTCCATAAGGGGTAAAATAACATCGTGAAGAAATTTTATATAATATTAGTTTTAAGCATATTATTATCCGGATGCGCTGCTTATAAGATACAGCAAGGTAAATCTCCGCATGAGGGGGGTTTTGTTGTTTCAAGGTATAATAAAGTAATACCGGAATATAGTATCGGTGTTAATAATTCCTTCCCGGGCAAAGAGATCGCTGAGAAACGTTTTAAAAGACGCAGGTCTAAGGTTGAGTATTATTATAAAAAAATCGGCTTTATAGATAATCGTTTTAAGCAAACCTTTGTAGAACCTCCACTCTTATTCGTTCAGTTTGTTGCCGGTATATTCCGTATGCCTTTTATTGCCGTATCAGATTATAGGTATAATCATAATCCACAATATAAGGAGAAGATGGATAAGCTTGAGGATGAGCAATACTATGCCGAAAGGGCCCGAGTTAAAGGGTTAAAGGATAGATTAAGTGAATATATACAGGAAGATTTAGCCAAGGAATCTCCCGCTAAGGTTAACGAGCAGCCTAAACCAAAAGAAGAAGTTAAGATGGCAGAGCTTGCGCAGGAACCTGTCAAAGAAGTTCCTGCGGCAGCCCCGGTAGAGGTTAAGCCGGTTGAGACAATAAAGCCAGAGGCCCAAGAAAAGGCTATCGCTATTCAGGAAAGCTTGGAGGCAGTGCCTATAGTTGAAGAACCCAAATCTCAGGATATAAAATTACAGCCTTCTTTATTTAAGCCAACCGCTATAATTATTGCCAAACCGCAAAACGGCCCATCTCCCTTAAGGGTAAATTTCTATGGCTACAAATCTTCATCGCCCAATGGGAAAATAGTCTCTTATTTCTGGGATTTCGGCGATGGAGATAAATCTAATAAGCCAAATCCTTTGAATACCTACTGGAGCACTACCTACGGCGCAAGGGAATTTACCGTCACCCTTACTGTGACAGATAATAAAGGTATGGCCTCTTCCTCTAACGTCATTATTCAGGTAATAAATAAATAATTTAAATTATTTAGCGCCTATCTAAACTCCTATATTGCACTGCTTCCGAGATATGTTCTGCTAGTATCGTCTCACTCCCAGCCAAATCTGCGATGGTCCGAGCGATCTTTAAAATTTTATCATAAGCCCTTGCCGATAAGCCCAATTCGGTCAAGGCAAGGCGCAACAAATCTTTTGCCTCGTTTCCTAAGGCGCAGTATTTCTTAATAAGTTTACCATTCATCTGGGCGTTGTAGAAGATACCCTTGTTTTTTCCGCCATAGGCGGATCTACCTTCGGCGGAAAAGCGTTCCCTTTGTACGGAGCGGGCTTTTTCGATCCTGGCTTTTATTGCTACGGACGCCTCTGCTTCCTTTATCTCAACCAACTCCTTATATTTAACCCTCGGCAATTCAATATGAATATCAATCCTGTCTAATAGCGGCCCGGAGATTTTTCCTATATAATTATCTATTTTAGTGGTATTGCAATGGCAGGCCTTCCGGGGGTCGCCAAGATATCCGCAGGGGCAGGGGTTGAAAGCTACAACAAGAATAAAAGAAGCAGGGAAGGTCAGGCTCTTTTTGATACGGCAGATGTTTATCTTTCCGTCTTCAAGCGGTTGACGCAGGGCCTCTAAGCTTGCGCGTTGAAATTCCGGGAGCTCGTCTAAAAATAATACGCCTTGGTGCGCAAGGCTGATTTCTCCGGGGATGGGCAATGGCCCGCCTCCGACTAAGGCCACACTTGATATGCTATGATGTGGAGCGCGGAATGGGCGGGTGGAGATTATACCATTTTGGTTAGTTAGGTTTCCGGTTACTGAATGTATCTTGGTTACTTCTAGCGCTTCTTCTAAAGTTAGTTCAGGCATAATGGTAGGGATTCTTTTGGCAAGCATGGTCTTGCCGCTCCCCGGAGGCCCGATCATGGCGATATTATGCCCTCCTGCCACAGCTACTTCAATTGCCCTCTTAGCCAGATATTGTCCTTTTACTTCTGAAAAGTCAATATTATAGTGGTTACTTTCTTGAAATAAGTTCCCTAAGTCTATTTTAAAAGGGGGCATTTGAGGATTATTCAGGAATTCTACAGTTTCTCTGAGGGTTTTAACCGGGAATACATTAACCCCGGAAACTATCGCTGCTTCTTTGGCGTTCTCCCAAGGGATAATAATATTTCGCCTGCCGCATTTAGCTATTTCCATAGCTATAGGTAAAACTCCCCGCCCCGGCCGTAGTATGCCATCCAAGGAAAGCTCGCCTAAAATGAAATAATCGTTTAGCTTTAAGCCGTTAATTTGCTCGGTAGCGTAAAGTATGCCTAGGGCTATACCTAGGTCAAAGCAAGCGCCCTCTTTTTTTACCCCCGAAGGAGCTAAGCTTACGGTTATCCTTTCTGTCGGCCAGTTAAACCCTGAGTTCTTAATCGCGGATTTAACTCTTTCCCGGCTCTCTCTGATTGCTGAATCCGGTAAGCCGACCACGTTTATTGCCGGAAGCCCCCATGAAACATCCACCTCTATCTCTATAGGATACGCCTCAATACCCTGCAAGCCAAAACTTAAGACTTTTGCGGTCATTTTTATCCCCTCCCAATGTTCCCGCCTCTTGCCCCGCAGAATGCGGGGCGGCGGGATTATACTTGCTTACTTCGCAAGCAAGTATTTCACTAAATCAAAACTTAAGGTGTTCAAGTTCGGGCAGATAAGTTATGGAATCCCGCCAACGGCGGGACGACATAACTTATGCCCTCACTTAAATAGACGCAGGAGGAGGTAAAATCTAACTAATAAATTTTAGCTATAATGCTTAGCTAGGTAAAATCCCTGCAGTAACCAAGAAAAGACTTGCAATTTAATCCAGGGATTATATAATATTTTCCTATGAACAATAGATTTCTTAAGAACATACTAATTCTCCTCTTGGCTAGCGCTTTGGTCTTTGTGGTATTCAGATATATTTCTTATTTAAGAGAAAATATCAGAAGCCTTGAAGGCCAGAAACAAAGCCTTGAATACCAGAAACAAAGCCTATCACAGGAGCTAGAGAAAGAAAAGAATACCGTAGAGCAGCTTAAGCTAAAAAATGACAGCCTGAAAGGTAACTTAAAGGCTGCTCATAAAAGATTAAATAAGTCATTTTTAGCCTTAAGCCAATCAGAAAAGAGGGCTGAGGAGTTAAGTTCGCAAGCAGACATATTAAAAGCAGAAAACAACGCCCTTTCAGAAGAGAAGGCTAGGCTTGTAGGGGATAATGAAGCTTTTAAATCTAGGCTGACTTCTATCCCCGAACTCAAGAAAGCAATCCAAGAGTTAAAAAGACAAGCGAGGTTGGAAGGTAATCGGGGTTTCTTGATTAAAAATGGTAAGAGCACATCTGTTGTTAAAGTCAAGATAGAGGTAACTCCGGCTTCGGGTAAATAATATGAAAGAGATATTTGTTCAGACGGTCCAGAATAAGATTTTTATGACTACGCTCTCGGCTTGGCTTATCGCCCAGATAATAAAAGTAACCATAGGTATAATCCGCGAAAAAAGGTTTGATTTCCGCTGGTTTATCGGTACCGGTGGTATGCCTTCATCTCATGTCGCAGGCGCTTCCTGTTTGGCTGCGGCTATGGGTTTTGAATATGGTTTCAGCAGCCCTTATTTTGCCTTAGCCGCGGCATTTGCCATTGTGGTTATGTTTGATGCTCAGGGCGTGCGCCGGGCAACCGGAAAACAGGCAGGCATTTTAAATAAAATAACCGAAGATATTTATTGGAAAGGTAGAATTCCCGAAGGCCGGCTGCGTGAACTCATTGGGCATACCCCGGTTGAGGTTATCGCAGGTTTTATAGTTGGGGTTACCATAGCGGTATTAGCAAGATAACACCCGGCCTTATTTGAGAGGCCGGTGTGCGCTTCTGCGCAACACCCCGCACTTAAAGGAATTGCGCGGGTGTGCACTTATTGTGCTAGGAGGATTTAAGTGGTTAAGAAAACTTTAATTATATGGGGCGTTGTAATATTAACCCTGTTCGTTGCTTTAGCTTTTTTCTTTAAGAAGGATAGCGGTAATAGCGCCTCGCGAAAAGAAGGTAACCCAATTTCTGCTTCAGCGCTCTTAAATAAAGCAAGGGGCCTAGAGGCCAAGGGAGATTTAGTAAATCTTAAGGATGTATATCAGAAGTTAGTGAATGATTTCCCGAATTCTAATGAGGTAATGAATTGGCAGAAAAAAGCCGAGGACATAAATATAAAGCTGCTATTTTCTCCGGCGATAACTGCTAAAAGCGCCCTTTATGAAATTAAACCCGGTGATACCCTGGCTAAGATTGCCCGGGAATTTAAAACTACCGTGGATTTAATTAAGAAGAGTAATAATTTAAGCGATGATAGGATTGTTGGGGGTAGGAAGATAAAGGTTTGGACTGCGCCTTTTAGCATGCTGGTGGATAAATCCCAAAACATATTGATTCTTAAAAGCGATGAAGAGATTATAAGGACTTATATTGTTTCAACGGGAAAGAATAACTCTACTCCCATAGGTAATTTTAAGATTATCTCTAAGTTGGTCAATCCTGCCTGGTTTAAGTCCGGTACGGTTGTTCCCGCGGGAAGCCCGGAAAATATTCTGGGGACGCGTTGGATGGGAATTGATTTTCCCGGTTACGGCCTGCACGGAACAACCGATCCCAAGAGCCTTGGTAAACAAGTTACTCAAGGATGCGTGCGCTTGAGCAATTCTGATGTTGAGGAGCTCTATACTATTGTCCCCATTGGCACAGAAGTAGTTATTGTCGACTAAGTGAAGCCACAACCCCCCCATCACTTTCAATATAGCATAGGCTAAATACGAAAGTGATGGGGGATTAATTCGCGCAAATAACTTACGCTGCACTTCGTGCTGCCGTAAGTTATGCGCTCATTAAAATGGCCAGACTTGATTTTGAAAAACCCATTGTTGAGCTTGAGAAGAAAATTCAAGAACTCAAGCATTTTATTTCAGATAAGAAGATCGATCTTTCTTCCGAGGTTAAAAAGCTGGAAGATAAGCTTGAGGACTTAAAGAAAGACACCTACACTAATCTTACCCCTTGGCAGATGGTTCAACTTGCCCGGCATCCTCAAAGGCCATACACATTAGATTACATAAATATTTTGATGACAGATTTTATGGAACTCCACGGAGATAGGCTTTTCTCCGATGATAAGGCTATTGTTTCAGGGTTAGCAAGGTTAGATAAGCAGAAGGTTGTGGTTATTGGGCATCAAAAAGGCCGGGATACAAAAGAAAATCTTAAGTGTAATTTCGGCTGCGCTCATCCGGAGGGTTATCGTAAGGCCTTAAGGATGATGCAGCTGGCCGAAGAATTTAATCTCCCGGTTATAATTTTTATTGATACACCCGGGGCTTATCCGGGGATAGGAGCGGAAGAGCGCGGGCAGTCTCAGGCAATCGCTACCAATTTAAGAGAGATGGTTTCTATAGCTACTCCGATAATCTCTATAGTCATTGGCGAGGGCGGATCAGGGGGGGCATTGGGGATAGGGGTTGCGGACCGAGTTTATGTATTAGAAAATTCGTATTATTCAGTTATATCTCCTGAAGGTTGCGCCGCTATATTATGGAAAGATGGATCAAAGGCTCCTGAGGCAGCGGCAGCTTTGAAACTAACCGGGGAAGATCTTTTAAGGCTTAAGGTTATTGATGCGGTTATCCCCGAGCCCTTAGGCGGGGCGCATCGCAATCCTGAAAAGACAGCGCAGAATATAAAAGAAGTTTTGGTTAAAGAGATAAAAGAGCTAAAAAATTTTAAGAAAGAAGACCTCCTTAAGGCTAGGTATAATAAATTTCGCGGTATGGGAGTTGTGGCATGATTGAACAAGAGTTATTACTATTGGGGCTTTTACGCGAAGGCCCTAAGCATGGCTATGAGATAAAAATTAAAGTTAAGCAGATCCTTTTTTTGTTTGCCGGGATTGAGCTTAAATCCGTATACTATCCCTTAAAAGTATTGGAACAAAAAGGCTTGATAGCCAAAAGAATAGCTAAGCTTGGCAGAAGGCCACAGCGCATTGTTTATACCTTGACCGTAAAGGGTAGGAGCCGTTTTGACGATCTATTAAGTAAGAGCATTCTACAGCTTAAGCGTCCGCAGTTTAGCCTGGACCTAAGCCTATATTTCATGCATTATTTAAAACCTTCCTCTGCCCGGCGCCGGGTTCGCGCCAGGCTGCGTATTTTGAATAAGATAGCGTTTGGTTTAACGCAGATGTCTAAGTCTAAGGCAGGTAAGAAACCATTTTCTTTAGCCCGGATTCTTGAGCATAATCTTAAAATGCTTCAGGCCGAATCCGATTTCCTCTCTAATTTAATTAAAACCCTATAGAGAACAGTGTATTGTTTGCAATTTCCCATTGTATTTTTTCTCTTGACAAAGGTTGAACTATTTTTATAATATAATTAAATTTAAATAGTAAAATTTTACTATATCATGATTATGAATTGGGACTCTGCTACAGAAACTAAATTCCGTTTATTTATCTCCAAGATACCGGTTTTCCACCGCCATATTACTGAAGAAGCCGTGGTTAAGAAAGCTGCGGAAAATGCCGGGGCAAGAGGTTCGGTCCTTGTTGAGGAGCAGGACGTGCTATGCGCATTTTTTTCCGATGTGCCTTCCCCGTTTTACAGTATGATGTGCAGGCTTCTTGAGCAGACCGGGTTTGATTATAAGAAATACGGTTTTCCCAAGAATGTAAATAAATGAAAATCGCTGTCATTGGCGCAGGCGCAATAGGCGCCTTAATTGCAGGCTACCTTAAGCTAAAGGGCGAAGATGTATCATTAGTCGGCCGGCCTGAGGCAGTTTGTATTATTAATAAAGAAGGACTTAAGATATCGGGGGTAAGGGGGAATTTTAAGGTTGATATATTCGCCCATGAAGTCCTAACTTATAAACCTGAGCTCCTGATTTTAGCGACCAAGACACAGGATATTGAGTCTGCGCTAAAGGATAACTTAAGCCTGATTAAAGATTCCATTATTGTAACTACGCAAAATGGAGTTCAGGCGGATAATATCGTATCCCGCTATTTACCGCAGGGGAATATTATTTCGAGCATCGTGATGTTTGGCTCTACTTATTTTTCACCGGGAAAGGTGGTGCATAATTTTGAGGGGAGTTGGGTCTTAGGGGATATTTTCAAGAAAATATCCGATTCTAGAATACTCTCCGTAAGTTTAACCCTGGATAAAGCATTTACTACAATTATCAGCGAAGATATCTTGGGGATGAAGTATTTAAAGATTTTTGTTAATGCTAACAATTGCATTCCTGCGATATTGGGCTTAAGTATGCAGGAGGCTTTTTCTGATCCTGAGGTTAGCCGCGTAAGCATTGGCATCTGGAAAGAGGGTTTTGATTTACTGTCTCAAGCAGGGATAAAATTGGTTTCTTTACCGGGTTTTCCCGTAGAAAATATAACCAGGCTTATTTCTATCCCTTCAAACGAAGCCGCGAAGGCATTCTCGGGAATAATGACAAAATTGAGCAAGGATCCTTTATACGGCTCAATCTTGCAGAGTATTAAGCGTGGCCGGAGTTCGGAAATAGATTATATTAACGGCGAATTCGTAAGTTTGGCAGAAAGGCATAGATTAACCGCGCCGCTGAATAATAAACTAGTAAGCATGGTGCATGAAGTTGAAGAAACAAAGAAGTTTTTTAGCAAAGAGGGGCTTTTTAATAGCGTGAAATTATTATTAAACTAAGATGAGCGAAATAAACCCCGTTAGAAATACCGAAAAGACAGGAAGAGGAAATGAAATTTCTAACGGGGTAAATACTCCTTTCCCAAGATTAAAACTAACCGTAACCGGAGTTTTCGGCGAATGTTACCATGGATATAAAATCGGCGATGAGATAATCTTGGAGGATTTTACGCATGCGCCAAAACATTTTTGTTTAGGCCTTGTCCACGCGCTGTTTCCGGTAATTTATGCCTTAAGTTTTGGGGCAAAATTCGGCTTTCGCGATAACCAACGTTCGCTTTTAATCACTTGCCCTGACGGAGGTAAATTAGAGTTTAAGGCAGAAATCTTGGATAAAAATGGTATTGTAGAGAACCTTTCCAGGGACCCCAGCCATAAATTTAATCCTAAAAAAATGGTTATTGAAGTAGTCCAGTCTAAAGGCAAATGTACATTTGGCTATAAGGTGGGGGATAAATGGGAAACCACCGGGTTAAAATGTATTCCCGGGTTTTGCGGAGCGGCATTTCATACCGCATTTCCGGCTTTATTCGCCTTGAATTTTGGGGCTAACTTCTTTTTTATGGATAGCCCTAATTCCATAGATACGGTCACTTGCCCTGACGGCGGGAATATTATATTTAAGATTACGAGAGTGGAATGATATGAAAAGAAGAGTGGTTATCACCGGCATAGGGACTATTTCGCCTAACGGTATAGGTAAAGAAGCTGTTTGGCAGGGGATGTCATCCGGAAAATCGGGGGTAAAATTAGTCGATGGCTTTGATGTTTCAGTCTTTAATACTAAAATTGCCGCCGAAGTACGTGATTTTAATCCTTTTAAATTAGGGTTAAATCACGAAGAAGCCATGCGCATGGATAGATATGTGCAGTTTGCTGTAGTCGCGGGGAATATGGCGATTAAAGACAGTAAATTAAATTTTGTAAAAGAGGATCCGCAACATATTGGGGTTTCTCTGGCTAATGCCATCTGTGGCACAAAATATATGGAAGAGGAATTTGCCCTCGTAACTGATAGCGGCAAAAAGCCAATTGATCCGTCTTTAGTCAGGCCGGATCTTTATGATGCGGCAATGTTTAATACGCCTTCAATTGAGTTATCCGCAAAATACGGATTAAAAGGGGTATGCAATACACTTTCCACCGGCTGTACTGCCGGGACAGATTCTCTCGGGTTTGGCTTAGAGACAATTCAGGACGGCGAACAGGATATTATGATTTGCGGCGCGGCAGAAGCGCCGCTGACTCCGATTACTTTCGGCGCATTTGATGTAATTAATGTTTTGTCTGTGCATAACGATGAGCCGCAAAAAGCTTCGCGTCCGTTTGACAATAAACGCGACGGGTTTGTTTTGGCCGAGGGCGCAGGAATCCTGGTTTTAGAGGAATTAAATCATGCTTTAAAGCGCAATGCCAGAATTTATTGCGAAGTCCTTGGTTTCGGCACAAGTTGCAATGCATATCACATGACAGATTTACCTTCAGACGGTAGGGCGATGGAGACTTGTATTTCGCTTGCCTTAAAAGATTCCGGGATAAGCCCTAAAGAGATAGATTATATTAATGCCCATGGATCATCCACGCGCATGAACGATATCTTCGAGACCAGCGCATATAAGGCGATTTTTGGGGATTACGCCTATAAGTTGCCTATCAGCTCTTTTAAATCTATGATTGGCCATCCTTTGGCTGCGGCAAATGCCATTGAGCTGACTGTAGTTGCGATGATCTTTGACAAAAACATTCTTCCTCCCACCATTAATCAGGAAGAAAAAGACCCGCAGTGTGATTTATATTATATCCCCAACGAAGCAATACAAAAAAAAGTAAACACGATTATTAAGACCAGCAGCGGTTTTTCAGGGATTCATTCATCTTTGGTTTTAAGGAGATATGATGGATAAGATTGCGGTTACGGGTATAGGTGTCGTTGCGCCTTCCGGAATTGGCAAGCGTCAGTTCTGGGCGAATATTAAAAGCGGCCGCTCTTTTATTAAAGAAATCACCCGTTTTGATTCCTCTAAATACCCATCGCGTATCGCCGGCCAGATTGATGACTTAGAAAAATATAGCCACATATCAGAGAGGCTCTTAAAGAAGATTGATGCCTTTTCGCATATGGCGCTGATTGCTTCGGAAATGGCCTTGCAGGATGCTGGTATTGATATTAAGAATGAGGATCCCAGCCTGATCGGGATTTTCTTAGGCAATGCCATCGGCGGTTGGCTTTATGCCGAGACAGAATTAAGGGACCTCTATTTAGAAGGCCGTGAAGGAGTTTCCCCTTATATGGCTTCCGCGTGGTTTCCCGCGGCCCCGCAAGGGCAGGTTTCTATTTATTACGGGATAAAAGGATTTTCTAAAACTGTAGTCGCGGACAGGGCCAGTTCTTTAATGGCTTTAGGCTATGCCCGGAAAGTTTTAGCTAAAAATAAATTAAATATGATTTTAGCCGGAGGCATGGAAGCGCCGGTTACGCCCTACGCTTTATTATGCTGTAATACTTATGGCGCGCTTTCCAAGAATAATAATGACCCGGAACATGCTTACCGGCCATTTGATAAAAAGCGCGACGGTTTTGTTTTAGGGGAGGGGGCAGGTATCGTGGTTATGGAGAGTGTTAACCGGGCTAAGCAAAGAGGAGCTAATATTTTAGGCTATATCAGCGGTTACGCCACTACCTGCGACGCGGTGGATAGAATAAATTGTGCTCCGGATGGTAAAGAACTGGCCTGGACAATAAATAACGCGTTCTCTGAAGCCAAAGTAAACCCGGGGGAGATTGATTATATCAGTTTAGATGGTTTAGCTATTGATTTATGGGATAATTCTGAAATTAACGCCCTGAAATTAGTTTTCGGGCATAGGTTAAAAGATATTCCTTTAAGCTGCCCGAAATCAATGTTTGGAAATTTGTTGGGGGCATCAGGGGTAGTGGATATGATTACTACTATTTTAGCTATGGAGCATAGCCTTGTTCCGATTACCTTAAACTTGGACGCGCCCAGTGTAAATGGGCTAAATTATGTTACCAAAGAAGCTAAAGAATACAAAATAGATAAAGCCTTAATTATTTCCCGCGGTCGTGGCGGGATTAACGCGGTACTGGTGGTTGAAAAAGCTTAAGGAGGATTTAATGAAGATTTTATTTGTTATGCCAAAAGTCGGTGCTTGGGCAACGCATGGGATACATCGTTCTCCAAATCAGTTATATGCGCATTGGGCAGCCTATATTCGGGAGAGAGGTTATACAGATGTGGCGGTAATTGACGGAAAAGCTGATCAGATACCTATGGAGCAACTGGTTGAACAGGTGAAGCTTAAAGCACCTGATATTGTGGTAATGGGTGAGCAGTTACACGGTTATGGCGGATACGGGGTTTTACGACATTTTAAAGATGCTGCCATTGGGATTAAAAAAGCGCTGCCTAAGACAAAAATAATTCTCGGTGGGTTATGGTATTCGGCAATGCCTGTGCCTACATTAGAGGAGAATCCTGCAGTTGACTTTGTGGTTATGGGTGAAGAGGAATCTTTTGGAGATTTAATCGAAGCAATAGATAAAAACAAGCCCCTTAAAGATGTGGCTGGCGTTACTTCCCGTGTCGATGGGCAGATTGTTATGGGGCCGCATAAGCCGCTGATGCAAGATTTAGATAAACTCCCTTTACCGGCTTATGATTTGTTCCCGATGGATAAATATGTAGGTCATACTTATTGGAAACCATTTGTAGATATGGTTACCTCCAGAGGTTGCCCTTCGGCGTGCACCTTTTGTTATGAGTGGGACCAGTTTGACCCACGCTCTCCTTCAGATTTCTTAAAATGGCGGGCTAAATCTCCGGAAAGAGTTATGGAAGAGTTGAATCTTTTGCATAAAAAATACGGGGTTAAAGTCGTGGTTATTCAGGATGACAATTTTAATGTCGACCCTAAAAGAGTGCAGAAGTTCTGCAAACTTAAAAAGGCGTCGAATAA
The DNA here is from genome assembly GCA_002774445.1 of Candidatus Omnitrophica bacterium CG08_land_8_20_14_0_20_41_16. Taxonomy (GTDB): domain Bacteria; phylum Omnitrophota; class Gorgyraeia; order Gygaellales; family Profunditerraquicolaceae; genus Sherwoodlollariibacterium; species Sherwoodlollariibacterium unditelluris. The sequence continues at coordinate 43,034 of PEYI01000029.1, forward strand.
TCCGATTAAATGGGTATCTTTAGGACGCGCGATTGACTGGGTTAATTGTGAATCAATCCTGCCGCTGATGAAGGAGAATGGTTTATTCATGGGTGTTTTTGGCATTGAGGTTACAACTCAGTCAGAGCTTAAGAAAATCGCTAAAGGCATCACTATTGATCAGATTAAGAGAACCATAGAGATCTTGCGCAAAAATGATATCGCGATTGTCGCGGATATTATGATGGGTTTTGATTATGACACTGAAGAGATTATCAAGCAGCGTTTTGAGTTTACTGATCAGGTTGATCCGGATATTTTGTGGGTGGGCTATGTTACTCCTGCCCCGAATTCGCCGATGTGGAGAATTGCTTTAAAGAAAAACTGGATTGATCCTAAGAAGGTAGATTTTAGCCAATGGGATTTTCTCCACCCGGTAATCCCTACGGATCATCTTACTACGGAAGATCTCGGTCGGCTTGGCTCATGGTGTATGCGCGAATTTTTCTCTAAACCCGGGAGAATCAACCGGATTATGGAGAGCAACTTTGACCCGTTAGCCAAACTTTGCTTTAAGGATGTTATGGATGGTATCAATAAATGGGAAGCAGCCGCAACTAAAGGTGAAGTACAAATCTAGGGACTGTCCCCGGAGGGGACTGTCCCTAAAATAGGGAGGTTGCTATGGAGGTAAAGACTAAGATCAAAGAAGTGTTAGTCAATTTATTAAAGGTAAAACTTGATGAATTAAAGGATGAGTTGTCTTTGCAGGATTCAATCGGCGTAGATTCAACCGAAATGGTAGAGTTGGTTATCGCGCTTGAGAAGGCTTTTAACGTTAAGCTTTTCCCGAAAGAGGTTACCAAATTTTCTGCTATTAACGATATTGAGAAAGTTATTAATTCTAAATCCGGAAAATAATGAGAATTATTGATTTAAGTTTGCCAATTGACGAGAAGGCCTTTGAGGTGCATAAGGTTGATATCGAGCGCGTAACTCACAAGGCCGGTATTGATAAATTTAATCGGATAATAATGGGTAAGACGTTATCAGGTAAGTTAAGCTACCTTTTGGGTAAACGCATACTTAGGCCTTGTGATGTCCCGGACGGTGAATTCTTATCGCTGGAAATAGTGCATTCGCCTGTCCATGTCGGAACCCACCTGGATTATTCTTTTCATTACGGTTCTAAGTCAGAAGGCAGGGCTGCAAAAACCGCCGATGAAATCCCGCTTGAATATTGCTATCAGTATGGAGTGCGCTTGGATTTAAGGCATAAAAAACCAGCAGAGGCGATAACTGCCGCAGATATGGAAGCGGCATTAAAAAGGATTAATTATAATCTGAAGCCGCTGGATATTGTATTACTCTGGACAGGCGCGGATAAATTTTACGGGAGGCCCGAATATTTTACTGATTATCCGGGCGTAGATACTTCGGCGATAGATTACCTTTTAGATTGCGGGATCAAGGTTTTCGGCACCGATACCATGGGTATAGATCGGCCGTATAAATTTATGCTCAAAGAATTCTTAGATTCCAAAGATCCTCGTAAATTCTATCCAGCGCATTTTTACGGCAGAAAGCGTGAGTTTATTCACATCGAGAGGCTTGGCAGGTTGGAAAATTTGCCTGCTGCAGCCGGCTTTAAAATTATTTGTTTTCCGGTACGCATTAGGCAGACCGGCGCCGCCTGGTCGAGAGTGGTTGCTCTTTTAGATTAACAGTTTAAGCGCTTCCTGTCACGGGGCGCTTCTTGCGCTCACGCGCTGCGAAGCATCTCCGTGCCACCCGCTTTAAGATTTTAATCTAAAAGAGCATAATATTTAAGGAGGGTTAGATGGGACATACTTGCAATGCAATAGTAATAAACGCGCCTTATGATCTGGTTTTTGATATTTCTAATGATATACCGCGCTGGACGGAATTGTTCGGCGGTGAATATAAGAAGGCAGAGATTATAAGTAAGGAAGGCGACAAAATAACCTTTCGCCTTACTGACGACGAGGATAAATCTTGGGTATCCTGGCGGCTGCTTTTTAAGGATAAGTATTTTACTTATTCCGAAAGGCATGAGCCAAAGTTTCCGTTTAAGTATATGAAAATTATTTGGCTCTATACGCCTAAGCCTGAAGGCATTGAGCTGACCTGGATTCAGCATTTTGCAATGGACGATAAAGCTAAATTTAGCGATGAACAGGTTGAGGGTTTCATCAATAAACACTCTAAAGAAAATTTACTGGTTTTTAAGCAATTAATTGAGAAACAAGTTAAATTATAAAATAGGGGAGGTTTATAATGAGCGAAAATTTAAAAGGTAAAGTGGCGATCGTTACTGGTGCCAGCCGCGGAATTGGTAAGGCCTTAGCCTGCACTGCGGCAAGCTTAGGGATTAATTTAACCATTGCCGCTCGCCAAGAAGGGCCCTTGAAGGAGACCGCAGATGAAATCGCCAAGAAATACAAGGTTGAGGTACTCGCGGTTCCTTGCGATGTTACAAAATTAGAGGATTTGGAAAATCTGGTGAATAAGACTAAGGGAAAGTTCGGCAAGATTGACATTTTGATTAATAACGCCGGAGTATCCTCGCAATATCCTTTTCAAGAACAGCCGATGGAGGATTTTGAGAGGTTGGCGTATACGAATTACTTAGGTTACGTGCGTTTAATCCGCCTGGTAATCAATGATATGATTAAAAATAAGTCGGGAGCGATTATCAATATGGTTTCAGGGTCAACGCTTTGCGATCCGCTGCCGAGAAACTTTATTGTTTATAGTTCGCTTAAAGTAGGCTTACGCGCCTTTTCCAAAGGCCTGTTCTGGGAATTGCGTGACCATGGGATTAAGGTTACCTCAATATTGCCCGGGGTAACCGATACGGACTTAACCGGCAAATTAAAAGAGATAACCCAGGATACTTCGCGCCTGATGACTACCGAGGCAATTGAAAACGCGGTCAGATTTGCTTTAACCGTTCCGCAAAATGTCTGCCCTCTGGAGATCGCCGTGATTAACCAGCAGACGCCGTGGACTGCGCCGGTTATACCGTTTAAACAGCAGCACCCGGGGAGATAACGGTAAAGGACTTAGGAAAGATCCCTCGCTTAACCACTTGAAAATTTCTACGAAATTTTCTGCGTAAGCTCGGGATAAATTCGCAGACGGCCTCGCGGCCTACAACTTACGTCACTATCGTTCCGTAAGTTGTCTGCTCATTTAAAGGAGAGAATAAATGAAAAAGGCTTTAGTTTTTGCGGCAGTGTTGGTTTTAGGATTAGCCGGAGTTTGCCTTGCCGCGGAGAATAATTTACTGATCGATGATATGGAGAAAGCTGTGGTTGGCGGGCCGCAAGGAACAGTCGATTTTGGCGCAGGGAATGGTTCAGCGGTAGATGTATCAAATTCAAGCGATATCAAATATTCCGGAGATAGGGCGATTAAGATTTCCTTTAGCGCTATCCCCGGAGGGTATATGTATGTGGCTAAGGGCGATAAACTTGATGCCAAAAATGCCGGGTGGCAGGTAAGTCCCGCGGATATCAAGTGGGATGAATATAAGGCTATTTCTTTTTATATGTACGGCTCGGATTCTAAGGTAAATATCGCTATTGATATAAAAGACAGCGGCAATGAAATATGGCGCTATATTATTCAGGATAATTTCAAGGGCTGGAAGCAGATAATTTGTAATTTCAGCGATTTTACTGCCCGTTCAGACTGGCAACCGGATAATGCCGAGAAAGACGCTATACTCGCTTTTCCTTTGACAAGTTTCCAATTTGAGCCTTTACCTGAATCAAAAGGCACAATTTATATCGACAAAGTGGAGTTGGTCAAGAAATGATGAACCCCGTTAGAAATTTTGTTCAAATATTAGATAAGAGTGATATTTCTAACGGGGTGAATAAGAGGGATGTTAAGAATCTAAAGAAGCGCTATCTGATCTGGTTTTATAAGGCAGCCAAAGAAGCACTGGATAAAATTGAACGCAAGTTTACTCAAGTTGAGATTGACCGGGTTATTCTTAAAGAATTAAAGAAAGCGGATAAGAAGGTTCCCATTGAAAACTTGGTGCAGCAATTTGAGGATTACATAACCAAGAAAGAGCAGGATGGTTTAAGTTTAAAGTATGAAAATAAAAAGTTTAAACCGCATTATGTTTTTTTGATAAAAAAACTTGAGGCAATTGAGAAGGCCATAACCGTAGAATTAGGCAAGGATGCTTTAAAAGAGATAAAACTTCTCTACGAAATTGAGATGACCGAGCGTATATTAAGGAGCACGGAACATTAATGATTATTGACGCGCATAGCCATTGGCTGCCGGAGGGAATAATCAACAATGCCCATTTTTATCATAAGGGCTGGGGCGATATTGAAGCGCAACTTAAGATGATGGATGAGGCAGGAATCGATAAGGCGGTTTTGTCATATCCGACTTCTGATGCGCATTTAAAATTGGGAAGTATCTCCGAAGTTGTGCGTATATTTAATGATCACATTGGGAAAATTATCAAAAAATATCCGGATAGATTTATTGGTGCCGCAATTTTGCCTATAGATCATGAGCCGGATATGCTTAAAGAGTTAAAGCGTTCAACAGAAGAATTAGGTTTTAAGGCAATTTCTCTGGCCTCAAGCTATAACGGGGTTTATCTGGATGATACCAGGTTTCTTGGGATATACAAAATTGCGCAAAACAAAAACCTTCCTATTTTTGTACATTCGCAGATTGTAAAGCCCATAGGCAGCGAACGCGTGGAAGACCCCTTGCTTACGCCGGTGATCGAGTATGTTTTTGATACTACAATATGCATAGGCAAACTTTTGATGTCGGATATTTTGCGTGATTACAAAGCAAAGTTAATTTTTGCTTATTTCGGCGGGGTAATTCCGTTTTTGGCCAATCGTTTTGACGCTACCTATCAGATGCTGCGCGGGATAAATTTTGTCAAAGACTTAAAAGGTAACCCTACGGATTATCTAAAGAATATTTATGTGGATACTAGCGGCGATAAAGGCAAGGCAAATTTTCAAGCGGCACTGGAGTTTTTAGGTTCTAAGCATATCTTATGGGGTAGTGACTGGCCGGCAAAAAAAGATATCGCAGGCAGCATTCAAGCAATCAAAGATTTAGATATATCCGCAGAAGATAAGAATAATATTTTAGGCGGTAATTTACAAGCAATATTAGCTCTTTAAGAATTTTGCGTTTGTGACGTTGCAGGGACTGTCCCTAAGGTTTGCTATTACAAAGGAGTAATAAATGCAAATGGTTAAGGATGTGCATTTAACAGGAAAAGATTTGACCCAGATGGTGCAGTTAAGGCCGGAAGACGTGGGAAAATATGCGATTGTGCCCGGGCCAAGAGATAGGCTTGACGTTTTATTAAAGAAATTTGAGAATCCGGTGAAGAACTTTACCTTTATGGAATATTCTATGTATACCGGGACAGTGGAAGGAATAAAGGTAACTGCGATTAATGGTGGAAGATTTTCAACCGATACCTCAATTACTACTGAGGTTATGTGTAATGCGCAAATTCAGAATATTATTCGCGTAGGCACTTGTGGTTCGTTAGACGAAAATATCAAAATTGGCGATTTGTTTGTGGTTGATGAGGTTATCCGTGGCGACGGAGTTACGCCGTATTATGTAGATAAGAATTTTAAGACCATAGCTGATAAAAAAATCGCTGATACTTTATATGAAGTTGCTAAAGGCATGGGTTTAACCATTCATCGCGGGAAAGTCTGGACTACGGATGCGCTTTTACGCGAAACAAGAGAGATTGTAGAAGCCAAGCGTAAAGAAGGTGCCAAGGCAGTAGATATGGTTTCTGCGACCATGTTAACTATTGCGCAGACTTACAATATCAAGGCCGGCTCAATCTTAGCAGTAAGCGATAATGTTATTACCGGCGAGATGGGCTTTATGAATCCATTATATTATATGGCAGAGTCAAATATTTTAAAAATAGCTTTAGGAACAGTGAAAAAGTTGGAAGGAAAATGAAATTTTCTCCGTTATTCTGGCCGATTCAGCTAAAAGGAAATATCATTTATATTTTAGATGAGACACTTCTGCCGCATAAACTTTCCTATATAAAGGTGCGTAATTACAAAGAGGCATGCCGCGCCATTAAAGAGATGAAGACGCGCGCTGTGGGCCAGGTTTTGTTAGTGATGTATATATTCTTGCAACTAATTAAGCAGAATAAGCAGAGAGATTTGCTTAAGGTTGCTCGTGCCATAAATTCTACCCGGCCCACGCTCTCTTTTAAGTATTTGACTGATATGGTTATAGGTTGGTCAAAGGGTAAGGCGTCATTAGAAAAGTGTATCTTAGGATTCTTAGAGGGTTTAAAATATAGCCGGATGAAGCAGGCGGAAGAGGCAAGCAAGCTGTTAAAAGACGGCGATGCCATTCTCACGCATTGTAATGTCAGCGGTCTGATGCCTTTAATCGGAGAATTCGCCAAGAAACAAGGCAAGAGAATAAGTTTTTTTGCCACCGAAACGCGGCCGTATTTACAAGGCTCGCGCCTGACTGCTTGGGAATTGCAAAGGGCAGGGTTGGGTGTTACCATAATTACCGATGGTATGGTTGCGGCAGTGATGTCGCAGCATAAGGTTAATAAAGTTATCGTCGGCGCAGACCATCTTACGCTTAATGGAGATATCGCTAATAAAATCGGGACATATCAGATTGCGATTACGGCGAAATATTTCAAGATTCCTTTTTATGTCCTATGTCCTCCTGCGTCAGGCTTAAAGAGAGGAAGGGATATAAAAATTGAGATCCGGCCGGACAAGGAGATGTTAGAATATCAGGGTTTGCGCCTTGCGCCAAAAGTAGCGAAAGGTTATTACCCGGCATTTGATGTGACACCGGCAAAATTGATTACTAAACACATTCATTTGGAGATTAAAAGATGATTTTTAGCAAAGAGAGAGCCCTAAAGAATGAAATTATCAAGGTCGGCCTGCGTCTCTATCAGACTGGTTTGGCTGTGGCTAAGTCCGGGAATATCAGCGCCTGCCTCAACGATAATAAACATATCCTTATTACTGCCAGCGGAACATCTTTAGGGAGCTTAAAACACAAAGATATAGTGAAAGTGGACCTAGATTCAGGAAAAGCCTTCGGCGATGTTAAGCCAAGTTCAGAGTTACTGCTGCACGTCTTAGTTTATAAGAATTTTAAAGCCAAAACCGTTATCCATTGTCACCCGCCTTTGATTAACGGATATTTCGCGGTTAGCTCTGATTTAAGAGCCCTAACCTTTGAGACTAAATTTTATTTAGGAAATGTTCCTGTTGTCGAGCAGGATACCCCGACCGTAACTAAACCGGAATTAGTAATTAGCGCCTTAAAGACTAACAATTTAGTTGTGCTTGAAAATCACGGCACAATAGCTATAGCGGATAAATTTTCTGATGCCTTAAGTTTAACTGAAGCTTTGGAAGAAGCAGTGCGCACCGCAGCAGTAGCCAGGATTTTTAAGAAAGAAGTACTGGATGATTTAGATAAGGCGATAAAATCAGACTTAACCGGCAATTTGAGCTTACCTATGTTTTCCCGCGAGCACATACAGGCAATCGTAGATTTGGTAAATAAAGATGAACTCATTGCCCAAAAAGGTAAAGAGCTGGATTTAACCGTAAAACTGGCCATAAAGCTCGACGGAAGCGATAAATGCTATAAGTTTAATTTTGAAAAAGGTAAAATCGCGCGTTTAGATTTTGACAGCGACGCGCCTTTTGTTATTTCAGCACCGGCTGAAGTATGGGAACAGGTATTTTTAGGCAAGCTCGATTCATTTGTAGCCGTAACGCAGGGTAAGATGAAATTATCCGGACAGCTAGGACTTCTTTCTAAATGGTATGTCCCGTTTACCCGTCTGTTTGCCTTATTTAGGGAAGTTAAAATAAAATGATGCCGCTTTATCCGCTATATATAAACGGAAGATTTATTGAAACTAGCGAACGGCAAAATGTGCTTAATCCGTCTACGGGTAAAGTAATCGCTCAAGCTTGCCTGGCTAAGGATTCGGATGTGGATCTGGCTATAGCCAGCGCACGGGAGGCCTTTGATAAAGGTAGTTGGCCTAAGCTGCCTTTAGATGAGCGCAAGAAATTTATCTTTAAGATTGCTCAAGGAATCCTCAATAAGGCGGGGGATTTAGCAAAGTTGGAGACGGAAAATGCCGGTAAGCCCATTAAGGAAACCACCTTTATGGATGTGCCTTCAGCTGCCAAGGCTTTTGAGTATGTGGCTAATAATTTTGAAAGCTATCTGGTTAGTGAAAACTTGAATATTTCAGAAGAGGCCAAGGCAAAGTTATCCCGCGAGCCTATGGGTGTAGTGGTTTTGATTATTCCCTGGAATTATCCTTTGCTAATTGCTTCTTGGAAACTAGCTTCAGCGCTTGCCGCAGGCAATACTGTAGTCTTAAAGCCGTCCAGCTTGACCTCTTTGACTGCGTTTGAGTTAGGTAAAATTATCCACCAGGCAGGTTTACCCGCGGGAGTGGTTAATATCGTAAACGCGAGCGGCACAAAGATAGGCGAGAAACTCTGTTCTGATAAAAGAGTGGATATGGTTTCTTTTACCGGGAGTAACGAGGTAGGTAAACATATCTTAGAGTATTCTTCCAAGAATGTTAAGAAATTAATTATGGAACTGGGTGGAAAGTCCGCAAGCTTAATCTTTTCCGATGTTGATATAGATATGGTAGTGAACAGCTCTCTTTGCTCCATATTTTTAAATCAGGGCCAGATGTGTACGGCCATGTCGCGCATATTTGTGCAGGATAGCCTGTATAATAAATTTGTAGCTAATTTTGTTGAGAAGGCCCAGCGCATAAAGCTTGGGGTAGCTAGTAACCATGAGACTCAGATGGGCCCTTTAATTACCGATAGCCAGCGTAAGAAAGTCATTGTCTACTTAGAGAAAGCCAAGGCGGAAGGGGCAAAGATATTATGCGGAGGAAAGATTCCTCAGGCCCCGGAATTAAAGAACGGTTATTTCTTTGAGCCTACGGTTATAACCGGGGTAAATCCGCATATGCATATTTTTAAGGAAGAAGTATTTGGGCCCGTAGCTATAGTCGGTAAATTTTCTAGTGCTGAAGAAGCAGTAGAATTAGCTAATGATTCGGATTTTGCTTTAGCCAGTTGTATCTGGAGTAGGGATTTAAGCCTAGCCGAGGGTTTAGCTAAAAGAATTAATGCCGGGACTATCTGGATTAATACTTATGGCATGTTTTATAATCGGGCCCCTTACGGAGGGTTTAAGCAAAGCGGGTTTGGCAAGGAGCTTGGTAAAGAAGGATTCTTAGAGTATACCCGTCTTAAGAATGTGGTGCTGGATCAATCTCCTGATGCAAAGCCGCTGGTTAATTATTGGTACGGATTCTAAATAATTATGATTAAAACTTTTGTCTCAATAGCCATTTGGGTTTGCAGTGTAATATTAACCATGGCCGTTTGCTTTGCCATTTTCTTTTTTCGGGTCATTCTTTATCCATTTGATAAAAAGAGAAAAATTGCGCATATGCAGGGTTTTTGGTGGGCGGACTGCATTATTCGTTTAAACCCATATTGGAAGTTAAAAGTAAACGGCCTTGAAAATATTGATTACCACAAGACTTATGTGGTAATCGCTAACCATCAGAGCCTGGCGGATATAATAATACTTTACAAGACGCGTATGCAGTTTAAATGGATTGCCAAAGAGAGCTTATTTAAAGTACCTTTTATCGGTTGGAGCCTCTCCCTTTCTGAGCATATAAAATTAGCCCGCGGAGAATATTCTAGCATTAAGAAGGCCTATCGGAAAGCGGCAGAGTGGCTTAGGAAGGATATCTCGGTTTTGATCTTCCCCGAAGGAACGCGCAGCGATAACGGCGCAATGAATGTTTTCCAAAATGGCGCATTTAAATTAGCGATAAGAGAAAAGAAGCCGATTCTGCCTATCCGCATAAAAGGGACTCATAATGTTATGCCCAAAGGCAGTTGGATATTTAAATCTAAAGTTTCAATAAGTATTACTGTTTTGCCTGCTATTGATACGGCTGAGTTTAACCCAGGTGATTTTGCTAAACTTAGAGATATGGCTTTTGTTAAAATCGCGGGTGCCTGATTTTCTAACAGCAAACGGCAGGTAAGACAACCCAGGACACCCGTCGGGTGAGACAACCCAGGACACCCGTCGGGTGGGATGATGGGCCAATAGCCTGAAGATTATACCAGGAGGCAAGTTGAAAAAGGTAACCAAGATTATAATTTGGGTTATTACCGTCATAGTATGCATATTTGTTATTCTTAATTTAACAGTACCTTTCTTTGTCAAGAAAATAGTAGTTGAGCAGATAGAAGAGAATTTTAAGGAGAAGGCGAGCTTAGACGGGATAAATATTACCCCTCCATTCTCAATTAATTTAATTAATCTTAAAATCGGTGATTTGTTCCATGTGGATCGAGTTTCGGTTTCGCCGAATATTTTTGGATTTTTCGCCGGTAAGATTGTCCTTAATGATCTAGCTTTGGTTAATCCGGTCATCACGCTTGAGCAATACAGTGACGGTAAACTTAACCTACCGCAATTAGAGCAGAAAGGAAAACAGCCGCCGGTTTACATAACAGGGTTGGTTTTGAGAAACGGCAGAGTTATCTTTAATGATAAGAGAGTTAACCCGGAAGGTTTTAAGACTATCCTTGGCAGGATAAATGCGGATATCTCCAGGGTCATGTTTCCCTTAACTTCGGTTAAGACAAATTTTAAAGTTTCGGCAGATTTTCTTAAAACCGATGGCCAAAAAATAGGAAGCATTATCTTCTCCGGTTGGCTTGATTTTAGGCCTAAAGCTATGGATGGAGTTTTAACGGTAAAAAATCTGGATATAACTTATTTCTCGCCGTATTATGGAAATTTTATCTCTAGTAAAAAACTTCTTTCGGCCAAGCTTAATACCAGTGCTTCCTTAAAATCCAGAAATAATAATTTAGATATTCTGACAAATTTAAGGCTATCGGATTTAGTTTACGCCCGGGAAGAGCAAGGAGAGGGAGAACTTCCGGAGTTAAGCCTAACCAGGAACGCGCTGGATTTCTTTACTGACACTCAAGGCAATCTGAATTTGGAGTTTGATATTAACACTAAGTTAGATAACCCCAATATTGACATTGCGCAACTTAAAAAGATTATTCTTAAGGCAGCGGCTAAGAATCTCGCCAATCAAAATCCGGAAGATTTAATTAAAAAGATTAATGATAATATTGGGCAGTTTAAGGCATTCGGCAAGGGGCTGGAGAAGATATTCAAGGATAAGAAATAATGGAAGAGCGTAAGACCAAATCCCTTAAAAACATCGAAGATAAGATGGCTTCTTTAGAAACAGGCTCTTTGCGTTATCATGTCTTGGAGAGCGCTAAGAATTTTAAGTCGTCCTGGATTGAATTGGGCCGTTCGCTTTATTCGGTTTACAAAGATAAACTCTATAAAGAATGGGGCTTTGTTACTTTTGACGCTTACACCGCGAAAGAAATCGGCGTTAAGAAGCCGACGGCAATGAAGCTTTTGCGTTCCTATTATTTTCTGGAGAAGGAAGAGCCGGCGTATCTTGAAAAAGATTATACTAAATCCCTTGATACCGCTAAGCTTCCCAGCTACGACGCCGTGGATTTATTGCGCAAGGCCAAAGATAAGAAAACCCTTGATCAGGAAGATTACTCTAAATTAAAGAAAGAAATATTTGAAGATGGCAAAGATACGCAACAGGTAAAAAGGGATTTGACCGCGTTAATCCGGCAAAGGGAAGAGCTTGAGCCTGAGGAGGCATACAGGAAAAAGCGGGTGGCTATTTTAAAAAGATTCTTAGGGAGCCTTAAGGCCTCAAAGCAGGAGGCTGAAGCGCTTAAGCTTTTACCTGTTCAGCTTATCAAGGAAGCGGAAGAGCTCATAAAAAAGATAGAGGCGCAGATAAATTAGTATGGAGATACTGGAAATATTAAAAAAAAGGGCTAAATCTAGCCCGGATAGACCCGCAATTATATTCAAAGGGCAAGAAATATCTTGGCGTAAAATAGAAGAGAACTATCTTCGCCTAGCCAATAGCCTTAAAGAAGCGGGGATTAATAAGGGCGACAAGGTTGCGCTTTATCTTCCTAATTGGCCGGAGTATATTTATAGCTATCTGGCATTATGGTCTTTG
>PEYI01000023.1 GCA_002774445.1 Candidatus Omnitrophica bacterium CG08_land_8_20_14_0_20_41_16
GCGCATAGCCCCAGTCTCTTTTGGCATTAAGGTTACCCAGATAAAGCTTATCCTGTTTACCGGCTAAGATGTTGACTACTGCCCGGGTGATTTTACGGGTAACAAATGTCTCTCCTCTTCTGGGAGATGTATGATTAAAGAGTATGCCGTTACTGGCAAAGATATTGTATCCGTCACGGTAGTTTTTAGCCATCCAGTAAGCATAAACTTTGGCGCAGGCATAAGGGCTTTGCGGTTGGAATTGAGTAGTTTCTGATTGTGGAGGAAGCGCGGAGCCAAACATTTCGCTGGAAGATGCTTGGTAAAACTTGATTTTTCTACTACTGCGGCGGATTGCCTCCAGAATACGCGTGGTACCTAGAGCAGTAATATTTCCCGTGTATTCGGGAATATCAAAACTTACCCTTACTTGGCTTTGCGCAGCCAAATGGTATACTTCATCAGGTTTTATATTGAAGATAATATTGTTGATTTGCTCGGCGTCGGAAACATCGCCATAATGCAGAAATAATTTAGCTTTCTTAGAATGCGGATCAACATAAATATGATCTATCCTACCGGTATTAAAGGTGCTTGCCCGGCGAATAATACCATGCACTTCATATCCTTTAGATAAAAGCAACTCTGCCAGATAGGAACCGTCTTGACCGGTGATACCAGTAATAAGCGCTTTTTTCATGTTAACTCCATAGACAGTGTACGTAATCTCATAATTGCTATGTAGTTACAAAACAAATACTACGCCTTTCTCTTCAAAGTTACCACGGCGATTTTCTTGAAAACATGGGCTCGTATTTTAGGATCGGGGATACGCAAAGCCCACTGTTTAACCTTTTTAAAACTAAATGACTTTGGAAAAGAAAGTTCCGGAAAATAGCCGAATTGTTTTTTTCTGCAAGCCGACAAGTAAAAACTATCCACCAAGGCCTTCTCAGGTTCGGCAATCAGAAATTTACCGCTTCCCTGCCTGCCAGATAGGCCGGCTTTATACCAGTCAAAACCTTTAAAAAACTTAGGGGTCAATTGATGAAATGAAAAAACCCCCAATTTCGTCCTGATTAATTTTGTATGAGATGTAGAAGCAAGCGTTATTACTTGAGGAATTTGTTCAACTATATTATATAAATACAGCGCGCTTATAAAAGATACATAAGCACGATGACGAGTAAGCAAATAAGGAATAGCCGCGTAGGGGCTTAATTGATCATTACCAACCTGGGCCCATATCCCTCTGTAAACTTTTGTAACCAACCCATCTTCTACCAAATTATTCAAACCCTGAATAACCACAGATGAAGATTTTCCCGAGGAAGTCGATAACTCAAAGGTAGTAAATACAGGCTGGCTAAGTTTTTTAATATCCCCTAAAAGAGACCGCCTACGCATAATTTTTGCCTAATTGCTCGATAAAACCAGCTGTTTTTAACTGAATCTGTTCCCATGCGGATGGATTATCATGTGTCATTCGGTCCTCAGTGGCTAGATAAGCTACTACTGTATCACGGAAAACTTCAAATTTTACCTGAAAAACATGCTCGTATGCCTTTGAAAACACTCCTTTTTCCACCGGCATTGCCTTTTTCTTACCGTTCGGGACGAATTGGGAATTCAACAGATATAAATCAAAAATATCTCGCGCCTGGATTACAGACCGTCCGGCAAGGGCTTTTATTTTTTGTATTACCGCTGGATAGATATCATAGTGCGAAACTAACACCGGCGCAATTTTATATGCCCTTAAAATAGAATCTAAGGGAGTTTGCACAACGGCTTCTCCTGTTATACCCCTACGAGAGAATTCGACCTTAGTAAAAAGATTAATGTCAGCGTAGGTAATTAAATGCACTTTAAAACGCTGTGTGGTTTGCGTCTGCTTGGCGCGCTCGATTGCCGGCGGGATAATTTGTTTTATCCCAAAAGGCAAAAGGTGCTCCTGAAAAGCAGGCATCTGCAAGATACCCATGACATAATCCTTAAGCCAACCCACCTCTACCTTTTCAACATCTAAATCCATATCCTGCGAATAACGGATACTGTTAAAGAATAAACGCAGGTTAACCCCTCCCTTTAAAGCATAGCAGGCAGGCTTAACTTTCCGGCCGAAATACCGCAGAAATTCTAAGTGGAAAACTTCCCTGATCTGTAGTTCTGAATAATTATCACCGTTCATATATGTATTATAATTTAGTTATAACTAAATTTCAAGACATACCTCAATCAGCTTTCCTCCGTCTATTAACAGTCATGGGCTAAATGACGTTTTACTTTTTACTCTTCTGCCAAAATTCCTGCAAGAATATTGCAAACACCCCGAGAAACAGGCCCATGGCTATTGATATCGCTAAAGCTTTCTTTTTGCTCGGGCTTACGGGATTAGGGGAAACTCTCGGCTGAGCCACAATTCTCAAGTTTTTAATAAAATTTTTACTTATTTTTAATTTTTCAATTGTTGCTTGAAAATCACTTATCTGAGAATCGATGCTTTTAAACTCAAGATTCAGATTAACCCTACGGATAGATAAATCGCTAAATTGATTGTTTAGCTGGTTTGAATAACTTAAATTATTTTGCATAAAATTTAACAGCAATAAAATAGACTCATTCTCCGCAGAAGTTTTATTTTCTAATAATTCTTCGCGCTTACTTAATATTTGCTTGGTATTTAAATTAATAGCGGTGATCTCATCTTCTAGCTTAGTCTCCCTGATCCCCACCTCTCTTATTTGATCCTGCAAACTTTTAGCTTTTTCCTTAGCGGTTAAGATGGCGCGTTCACTTGCTTTTATCTGGCTTTCATTTTCATTATTTGCGGCTTCAATATTGTTAGCATAACTACTAGAGATTATCTCGCTCAAGTTGCGCAGCAAAACTACACCGAACTCCTTTTTCTTGCTCTCTAAATCAACGCTTACTTGCAAAAGATTAGTTTTAAGCGGGTTTACTACTTTAATTTCAAATTTATCTTTGTCAGGGTCAAGCTTCAATTTTTTTCTTAAATTTTCATTAAAAGCACCGTTTATAATCAAACTTTTTAAGTTTTCCGCAGCCTCAAGATCATTGGCCCCGATCAATGACTGTCCGACAACCGGCGGTTGAATCATCATTGAGATTCTGTATATCTTCGGAGAAAACAGAGCATAAGCAAGCCCTATGGCAAGAGTTAACAGAGATACTACAATCAAAGTCTTTTTACGCTTAACAATTACTTTAACATACTGACTTAGGTCTATTTCGTCTTCTTGCATATTCTGTTGATTTTCCATGCATTCCTCCTCAAGCGTTAGCGTTAGGGACAGTCCCCTTCGGGGACAGTCCCCAGAGCCGCCCTGCTTTTCCGTTTAGCGAATACTCCATCTCCTGTTTTAGTTTATTATATTCTACTTCTTTTATTTGTAGAAAATGCTGAAGAAGCCTGAATTTTTCTTCCAGGCCTTTCTCAGTTAGAAGATAATGGATTTTTCTTAGTTTTCCGGGGTTTTCGGTGAAATTTTTGACTTTAATGAAACCCTTTAAGATAAGTTCACGTAGAAGATAGTTAGTTTTGCCTAAGGAGATATTCAGGCGACTGGAAAGATCACGTTGAGTAATATTTGGCTTGGCCTCTAACTCTTTGAGAATAAAGAGAGTTTCTTCTTTTTGGCTTTGGCCATGGCTTTGGCCAAAGGAGGCCAAACCACTGCCTTCTGGCTTGTGGGGTTGTTCAGTCATTGAACAGATATTGTAACAAGCAGAGGAAAAAAGTCAAGCAAAATCGCCTTCGGCGAAGCTTTGAGCGATTTTGCGCAGATCCTTGACATTTCGTTTCTTTTTATTCGCCTCAGAATGTCAAGGATCTAGTCAAGTTCCACACCGTAGATCTGTTAATTTTAGCATAAATTGAGATTAAAAGGGAACAGTAATTCCGGCTTCAACACCATACTGGTCTTTGCGGGATTTTAGCCTTATAAAGGCTTCGGCATCAAAATGTTCTAGGAATTTATGTGTCATGGTAAGAATTATGCCTAAGGGTTTGCCAAGCTCGTTCTTAAGCGCAAGAATAACTTTATTGCGGCCAAAGGTTACCGTTGCCCCGAACTCTATCGCCTTAATTTTACCCTTGCCATAATCCATCTGAAAAGTTAGCCCCAAATTACGGCTAAACTTCCATTCGCCGTAAAGAATGAGCAACTGGCCGGGTAAAGTCAAACGGCTTTGACGAATACCGATGCCAATCCGGTAGCGGAGCTGGCCTTTTTTTGGATAAAGCGTCGGCGACTCAAGCTGAACCTTAAATTCAAAGCGCGAGGTTGAGCTGCCTTCAAGAATATAAACAATACGATTAGCCGAGGGGAGCTGCCAGTAACCCTTAAAGGTTAATGTGTCTCGGCCATCTTCAGATACCCATTCAATCTGCTGATTATTATTTAACTTCCAACTACCCTTGAAGGTAAAAGTTTCCGGTGGGCCTTTGCGGCCGGTGGCTTCAAAACAAAGTTCATTATAATCATTCGCGCGCCAAGTGCCTTTAAGCTTAAGTATGCGCAAGTGTTCAGGGACAGTCCCCTTCGGGGACAGTCCCTGAACAAATTCTGTTATAGTTTCAATAGTAAGAGAGTCGGATTCGGCGAGAATAAACCTTCGGCGTAGCGTATCTTTAAACTTCATCCTTATTGTTCTCAAGTAACCTGGCAAAAGTTCCTACCTCAAGCAGCCTAATTTCGCTGGGCTCCTCAACAAATCTGCTGACATCATTTCTAACCTTTGCCCAATCTAATGCCTCGGCAACTTTCTTGATCTCTGATTTCCAGTTTTGTGAATCAATCTTAATTGGCTCCCGCGAAGTCTGTTCCATAGCGTTATTAAGCATAAGATAATTTGGCTCTAAGCCTTTAAATTTTGTCAGATACCATAACAAATCATACCAATCCCTGCCCTTAGCGTATTCACGGCATAGAAGCGCATGCACTTTACCGGCAAATAAAGAAGCCAAATCATAGTGCAGCATATAAAATATGAAAGTTGAATTATACACGCTACTAGTTTCAATTCCACCCGGAGGCGGATTGGAATCAACCTCTACCTTAATGGCAATTTTCTGGCTTTTCAAAGGGCTCAGGCCAGTTTCAAAAAGAATACCTGAGAATTTCAATAAAACGCTGTGCACAGTACGGCTATCATCGTATTTAACCTCCAGGTCATATCCCGCTAACTTAAACTCCTGCAGAATATTCTTTACCATATCGGTAAAGTTATAATTCTTAGCCTTGGCTGACAAACTGAAATCAATATCTTCAGAAAACCGCCTAATTTTGTAAATAAACCGTAAAGCAGTCCCACCCACGAAAACAAGGTTTTGATAAAATTTATTTTTATAGATAATATTGAGAAAATACGCCTGCAAATACTCCCTGACCCGGTTGAGGTTTTCGTTTTCCGTCAAATTAGCATCAATAACCGACTTAATGTAATCTCTCATTTAAGTGTTTTATACCTCTTCTTCCCTGATTTAATAAAACCGGTGAATGACCGGGCAATATCATTGGTTTTTTTATTATATTGGCGCCTAAATTCATTGAAACGCTTTAAATTCAGGCTTTCGAGGTTTTGAAACCTATAAGATTCAAATTCACTCTCGATTCCATCCATATCTTGATGAAAATAGAAAAAATCCAGGATCGCTTTCTCGGGATAGGCAATAAAATAATCCTGCCCTTGATCGGTGGCTTTAGTAAACCCGGAAAAAAGGCTCTCCTTGATTGAACGGTATTCAAAAACTCCCAAAGGAGTCCTAAACTTTGTTGTTTTCTTGGTTGAGACAGAAGTATAAACCATTGCTGCTTCCGGGATTAAATCGTAATAACTCAAGGCATACTCAAGGCTAATATATGATGGCGAAAGTAAAAAGTTTGAAATAAAACCCATAGATAACGGCTGTTTTCTAAAGTCATTACTTAAGACGTAAACTCCGCGCTTAAGCAAAATAAGATGCCCTTGCCTGCGCCAATATTGCACCTGGCAACGAATATTCTGAGGATTTTCCCCAAGCAAAGAAAAAGTAGAAGAGTCAATAATCTGATCTTTGCTATATTTCTTAATAAAATCTGTAAGCTTCATTTAACTATGTTTCTCCATATATTAAAATTTATATATCTACAGAAACAAGTATAAACGAAAAATCTCCGGTTGTCAAGCCTAAATCTGGGCTTCGTAGATTTGCTTTACTGTCTCTTCTATGCCGTATTTATAATTCCAGGCGGGATAATGCGATTTGAATTTGGAGACGCCGCTGATCCACCAGATATGGTCGCCGATGCGGTTTTTGTCTAGGTATTCGTAGTTTAATTCTTTGCCGGTTAATTTCTGGCAAAGGTCAATTGCCTCTAAAATAGAGATGTTCGCAAAGCGTCCGCCGCCGATATTGTAAACTTCTCCGGAGCGCGGAGCCTTAAAAAAGTGATAAAACGCGTTCACTAAATCATAGGAATGGATATTGTCGCGCACCTGTTTGCCTTTATAACCGTAAATCATATATTTGCGGCCGGTGATTGCGCATTTAATAAGATAAGATAGAAAACCATGCAACTCTGCACCCGAATGCGCCGGGCCAGTGAGGCAGCCTCCGCGAAAGACTACGGTCCTAAGCCCGAAATAACGGCTATATTCCTGGGTCATTATATCAGCGGCAACTTTTGACGCGCCAAATACAGAATGCAGACAATTATCAATACTCATAGATTCGTCAATGCCATTATAATATTGATGCTCCTTGGGCAGCTCATACCTCTTATTGAGTTCAACTAAAGGCAGAAAATTTGGCCAGTCGCCGTAGACTTTGTTGGTTGAGATAAATATAAAAACTGACTTGGGAGAATATTTCCTGAACGCTTCCAGCAGGACAAGCGTGCCTTGCGCGTTTACCCCAAAATCAATCTTGGGGTTTTTTGCCGCCCAATCGTGCGAAGGCTGGGCCGCGGCATGGACGATTAAAGCAACCCTCGAAGCGTATTTTTTAAATATCTTGTTAACTTGATTTTCGCTGCGGATATCTACGGAATAGTGCGTGTAGTTTTTGTATTTCTTTTGAAGCCGCTTCTTGTTCCAGAGGACAGAGCCATCCTCGCCAAAGAAGCTTTTACGCATATTATTGTCAATACCGACAACATCAAAGCCTTTTCCCGCGAAGAAACTAACGGTTTCAGAGCCGATTAAGCCGCATGAGCCGGTGACTAAGACGATTGACATATTTTTAAGCCTTTCTTGTTTGGGACGGTTCCCTGTTTAAAAGCCAATCCTTGTGTTGCAGATACCAAATGACGGTAAGTTTAATGCCTTCTTCAAATTTAACCTTAGGGCTCCAGCCGAGCGCTTTCTTGATTTTTGAGGAGTCTAGGCTATACCTTATATCGTGGCCGGGCCGGTCTTTGACAAACTTAAAATTATTTTGGCTAACATCTAAATTCTTTAGCAAAAGCTTTACAGTATTAATATTTTTACTTTCTATGCCGCTGCCCAAATTATAGGCCTCTCCTATTTTACCCTTTTGTATAATCCGCGTAATCCCCATGGCGCAATCATCAACATAGAGCCACTCGCGGATATTCTGGCCTTTTGCATAAACAGGAGCCTTTCCGCCCTTAAGCACGCTTGCGATTGCCACCGGGATTAATTTCTCCGGATATTGCCATGGGCCATAGTTATTGCAGGGACGAATAATTATCGCGGGAAATTTATAAGTCCTGATATATGCCTGCACCAAGAGGTCTGCTGCTGCCTTAGAAGCGGCGTAAGGGCTGTTGGGTTTAATGGGAGAGCTTTCAGTGAATTTGCCGTTAAGTATTTCTCCGTAGACTTCATCACTACTGATAAAAATAAACTTACTTACCTTATGCTTGCGGCTGGCATCAAGAAGTATCTGTGTTCCTTTGATATTAGTATCAATAAATGGCGAGGCATCGTTAATGCTGCGGTCAACGTGGCTTTCAGCGGCGAAATGTAAAACAACATCTGGCTTTTCTTTTTGAAAAATAGATTGGATGATAGTTTTATTGCAGATATCTGTTTTATAGAATTCAAATTTACCTTTTACTTCTTCCAGGCGCTTAAGGTCGCCGGCGTAGGTAAGCTTATCGACTACAATTAGGGACAGTCCCAAACCTGAAGGTCCTTCGCTTCGCTCAGGATGAATCCCTTGGACTGATAGCGGGGAATTCAGGACAGTCCCTGCGATTAACCTTATAAAGGCGCTGCCGATAAACCCCGCTCCGCCGGTAACTAAGATTTTAGGTATTCTTTTACGCATTTGTCTAAAACTGAATTAATATTTCTGACTTTAAAACCGCTCTTTTCAAGCTTAGCTATGGATAAAATCAGGTTAGTCCTTACTAATCCCAGTTTCTTTAAAGCAATTATCTTAAATTTATATGAAGGAACATATTTTTGATATACCCGCATAAGTTTAGGGTAACGCAGGGCGCCTCTATTCACTACGTTATATACCCCCTTGGCGTCAATACTAAGCAGGCGTTTAATCGCCTTAACAAAATCCGGGATATAGGTTACGGAATTAGGAATATCAATAATTTTATTATATTTTAAAAGCTTATCTAATAGATTTTTAGGATGTTTAAGATTAATAAGCGGGGTCCTGATTCTGACGAGCAAAATGTTATAATCCCGCGCCAGCTTCTCAATCGCCCTCTCGGCATAAATTTTGCTGCGGCTATAAAATAGTTTAAAGAAATAATCCTCGCTCCCCTCTTTTATCGGCAAATCCCTTTTATAATCAAAATTAAATATGCAGCCGCTTGATATATGCACTAATTTTATATTATTGCGCAGCGCGATTTCCGCCAAGATAACCGGGATAAAACTGTTCGCCAGCAAAACTCCGTCAATATCCAGCTCGCAATCATCAACATTTCTTTTCCCGGTTATACCGATACAATTTATGATTACCTTAGGCCTATATTTCTTAATTATCTTCTCGGCGTCTTTATAAGATTTTATCAAAGTATCGCTTATTTGGCAGTTCAGGGTTTTTTGTAAGCTCATACCGATAAAACCTTTACCTAAAATAAGGATTTTTTTATTCATTGCCGAGCTCTCTTAGGTACTGGCCATAAGCAGTGGGAATCTGACCGGCTAATTTTAATAACTGCCCCTTGTTAATATACTTCATTCGGTAGGCTACTTCTTCGGGGCAGCCGATCTTTAAACCCTGCCGCTCTTCTATGGTTTTGATAAATACCGAAGCATCTATAAGCGATTGAGGAGTACCGGTATCAAGCCAGGCATAGCCACGGCCTAAGAATTTTACCTTAAGGCTTCCTCTTTTTATATATTCATTATTGACGCCGGTAATTTCCAACTCTCCCCTTGCCGAAGGATTAAGTTTCTTGGCAATCGTTAGCACATCATTATCATAAAAATAAAGCCCCGAGACCACCCAATTAGATTTTGGCTTCTTAGGCTTCTCAATTATGGAAACAACCCGGCATTTTTTATCAAAATCAATCACGCCGTAACGCTGCGGGTCTTTAACCGAATAGCCAAAGACAACTGCCCCATTCTTTAGTTTTGCTGATTGCCGTAATAACTCGCTAAGGTTATAGCCATAAAATATATTATCGCCCAGGATTAAACAGACATTATCGCGACCGATAAATTTCTCTCCGAGAATAAAACTCTGAGCAATGCCTTTTGGCTCATTCTGGACTGCGTAGGATATTTTAATTCCAAGATTAGAGCCATCACCTAATAAATCCTTAAATCTGGGGGTATCTTTAGGGGTAGAAATAATCAAAATTTCTTTTATTCCGGCAAGCATCAAAACCGATAAAGGATAATAAATCATCGGCTTGTCATATACGGGAAGCATTTGCTTACACACGCCTTTAGTGATCGGATAAAGCCTCATCGCCTTGCCGCCGGCAAGAATTATCCCCTTCATTTAACCCTCCCGTATTTAAAATATAAAAATATGAGTATGGCCAATGTTATTAGAGTTACTGAGTTTGCGCAGATTATAATCGGGTCTCGACGGTAAACTCCATAGATTATCCATAAGAAAACTCCTAATGAAAGTTGAAACAAGGTGATCGGGCTTACGTCTTTGACAGATTTAGTCTTTAAGGACCTGGCGATTTGCGGGACGAAAGAAAGCATAGTTAGCATTGCGGCGGTTAGTCCGATAATTGTCCAAAGCATAGATTTTATAACTACTGTTTGGGACAGTCCCTACAATACGACTTTCAAAAACCGGCGGGAGCCGACCTTAAGTATTCCGGGTTCCTTAGGGATAAAACCTTCCTGGCCAACTTTTATATTATTAAAACTTACCGCGCCCTGCTTAATCAGGCGGCGTGCCTCGTTACCGCTTGCGGCGAGCCTGCTTTCAGTAAGTATTATGACCATACTCTTTTCCCCGGCAGTTTTATATTCCGGCATATCTACGGGAATTTCTTTCAGGGAAAAAACACGTTGGAATTCCAAGGTTTCCTTTTCGGCATCGGCTTGAGAATGATACTGGCTAACAATAATCCTGGCTAAATTTACCTTCGCATCCTTAGGATGCATATTCTTGACTCTGGCCAAATCCTCATCGGTAAGCAGCTCATAATACTTAAGCATAAGCTCATCGGATATAGACATAATTTTACCGAAGATATCCTTTGCCGGCTCATTTATGCCGATGTAATTATCAAAAGATTTGCTCATTTTCTGGACACCATCAGTGCCTTCTAAGAGCGGCATGGTGATGACTACTTGCTCGGGTTGGTTAAAATCTTTCTGGAACTGGCGGCCAACTAAAAGGTTAAATATCTGATCCGTTCCGCCTAACTCAACGTCAGCTTTAAGCACGACTGAATCATAGCCCTGCATAAGCGGATACATAAACTCCAAAATAGAGATATTCTCGCCCTTTGTGTAACGCTTTTTAAAATCATCGCGGCTAAGCATCTGAGAAACCGAAAGATGGATGGTAAGCCTTAACATTTCAACTATGGACATTCTCTCAAACCATTTACTGTTAAAAACTATTTTTAGTTTAGAAATATCAAGAATCTTAGCTGCCTGCTTTTTATAAGTCCGGGCGTTTTTGAAAACTTCTTCTTTAGTGAGCTGTTTCCTGGTCTCGGATCTTCCGCTTGGATCACCTATCTGGCCGGTGAAATCACCGATAAGAAAATAAACTTCATGGCCTAAATCTTGAAATTGACGCAGCTTGCGCAAAAGCACAGTGTGGCCTAAATGCAAGTCCGGCGCGGTCGGATCAAATCCGGCTTTAATCTTAAGCGGCTTCCTATTCTTAATACTCTCCTCAAGCTTTTTACGCAGCTCTTCCTCGGAGATTATTTCCGCTGCGCCGCGCTTAATTATCTCTAATTGCTTATTAATATCCTGCATAGGAATCCTTTTCGTAGGGACAGTCCCCTTCGGGGACAGTCCCTAACTAGATATACCTTTACCCTAAATTCTTGCGGTGAGGCCAATCTTGGCCTGTTCCACATCCACTTTGATTATTTTTACCCGAAGCTTATCCCCAGGTTTAAGATTAGCCGCGGCATCCTTATCTATCTCGCTAGAATATATCAAACCTTCAAGATCTTCTTCCATCTTAACAAAAACGCCAAAATCCGTAAGGTTTACTACCTCCGCTTCTAAAACTGTATCTAAAGGATACTTCTGCGCAATCTCCGGCCAAGGATTATCCAAGAGCTGTTTTAATCCTAAAGCAATACGCCTATTCTGGCTGTCCACAGAAAGCACAACCATATCAACATTCTGCCCTTTCTTTAAAACATCCTGAGGATGGCTTATCCTCTTAGTCCAAGACATATCGGAAACATGAATCATTCCTTCAAGGTTTGAGTCTAATTCAATAAACGCGCCGTAATCCGTAAACCCATGCACCTTGCCGGAAATTTTACTTCCCGGCGGGTATTTTCCTTCTGCCTCAAGCCAAGGATTCTGCTCTAACTGCTTTAAACTAAGTGAAATCCTGTGGGAATCTTTATCAACACTAATAATCTGCGTCTCAACCATATCTCCAACCGCGAACATCTCTTGAGGGTTATTTATCCTCTTAGTCCAGGAAATTTCAGAGACGTGGATTAAGCCCTCAATCCCCTTTTCTAACTCCATGAATACGCCGTAAGGAAGGATATTAACCACTTTACCCTTAACCTTAGAACCTACCGTAAACTTATTCACAATATCCAACCAAGGATCAGGCAGCATCTGTTTTAGCCCCAAAGAAACCTTTTCGGAATCTTTATCCAAGTTAAGAATCATTACCTTAATTTTATCTCCTAAGGCAACAATTTCCGAAGGATGGCTGATCCTTGACCAAGCCATATCCGTAATATGCAAAAGCCCGTCCACTCCGCCTAAATCAATAAAAGCGCCGAAGTCGGTAATAGCCTTGACTGTTCCGGATACGGCATCGCCGATTTTCAATTCCTGCCAGATCTTATCCCTGGCAATATTTTTCTCCTTCTGCATTGCCTCGCGCCGGCTTAAAATAATACTGCGCCTTAAATTATTGACCTTAATAATCTTAAAACTGAATGGTTTATAGAGTAGGTCTTTATCCGCTATATTTTTAAATGCTGAAAGCGATAATGGTAAGAAACCCGCTATCCCCATAGCATCAACCAAGAATCCTCCCTTGACCTTTTTAACCGGCCTGCCTTCAACCATCGTCCCGTCATTAAAGCACTTAACAATCTTATTCCAACCATGGATACTGATAGCTTTCTCGCGTGATAATACGATGTTGCCGGCGTCGTTTTCTATTGTCTCTACGAATAACTCAACCTCTTTGCCGACCTCTAAGTCTTGTTTAGAAAACTCAGTTATTGGGACAATACCCTCGGATTTAAAACTTACGTCCACCAATACTTCTTTTGTTTTAATAGCAACAATCTTGCCTATGACAACCTGCCCTTCCTTGATAATTTTGATACTTTGATTATAAAGTTCCTCTAATTCTGATTTTGGCTGTAACATTGATTATTTTCTCCTTTTCTTTTATTATATTTTTATACTACCTTAACTAGGGCAGGTTTAAACCTGCCCTACTCCCTCGCAATGCTTCCCCCCTTCTATATGAATTTGTTTACCGGATTTCATATTGCATCCCGCGAAATTATTTCCTCACCCAACTTTAAGAGTTTATTCGCCCGAGAGAGGCTCCTGGCTTCGGCATAAGTGCGCATAATCGGCTCGGTCCCCGAAGCGCGAAACATCAGCCAGCTTCCATCCTCAAGAATAAGCTTTATCCCGTCATAATCTTTAACCTCAATTACCTTTTTCCCCAATAATTCTTTTGGCAAGGTTTCTTTCTTGGGTTCAACGCGCCTCTCTAAATGCAAGTCTTGACGCACATAATAATATTTCCCGAACTGCTTTTCAGTTTCTTTTAAAATCTCTAAAATATTTTTATCGCGGTAAGCCATCATCTCAATCAAAAGCAAACCTGCCATAGTCCCATCGCGCTCAGGGATATAGCCCTTAACCCCCATTCCGCCAGCCTCTTCGCCTCCGGCGATAATATCTTCCGTCTCCATTAACTCAGAGATGTATTTAAAACCAACCGGCGTCTCATAAAGCCTGATTTTTAAGGCCTTGGCAATATTATCAATCATGGTTGTGCCACAGATAGTCTTAACTACGCCTCCTCGAAAATGGCGGTCCTGATTTAAATGCAGCGCTAAAAGCCCTAAAATCTTCTGCGGATGGATAAAAACTCCTCCGGGGGCAACCGCGGCAATCCTATCCGCATCTCCGTCAAGGGCGATACCTAAATCAAATTTTTCTTTTTTGACCCGGACTTTTAATTCTTTAAGATTCTCCTCAACCGGCTCGGGCCTGCCTCCGCCAAAAGAAGGATTAATGGTGTTACGCATAAATTCCAGCCTTATCATTGTGCCTTTAAGCACCTGGGCAAAAAAACTATCTCCTGAGCCATACATAGCGTCAACTAAAACCTTAAACTTTTTATTCTTGATTCTTTTAAAATCAATATAAGAACGGATAAATTTTACATAATCTTTAGTTAAATCTTTCTCCTCAATTTCTAACCCGGCAGGATAGACCTTCCCAATACATTTAACGGGATTCTTACCTAAAAGGTTCTCCACATTTTTAGTAACCTCAATCGGCGCGGCTCCGCCCGAAGGCATCTTAATCTTAAAGCCGTTATATTCTCCAGGGTTATGCGATGCGGTAATCATAATCCCCAAATCCATTTTAAGAGTTTTAACGGCAAAACTTAATGCCGGAGTAGGCAGGGGCCTGTCTGAAAGCACAACTCGGATCGCGTTATTACTTAAAATCTGAGCTGCGGCCTTAGCGAATTTATCGGACATAAAACGCGTGTCAAAACCTATGGCAACTTTTTTTCCCTTGCCTAAATAATCTGCCGTAGCTTGGGATAATATTCTAAGATTATCAAAAGTATAGGTATCCCCGATTATTGCCCGCCATCCGTCAGTGCCGAATTTAATCTGCAAAACTGAATCGTTCATCTCTTCCTACTCCTATCTTAAGCTATCTATTGCCTTTTTGGTATTCTTCGCCCCGAATATATACGAACCGGCAGCCAGAATATTGGCTCCGGCATTCCTTACTTTTTTTCCCGTGAGAGCGTTAATCCCTCCGTCTACGGCGATATCTTTCTTAAAGATTTTACGCAGCTCTCTTATTTTAATTAAAACAGACGGAATAAAGACCTGGCCGCTAAAACCCGGGTTAACAGACATAATCAAAACAAAATCCACAAACTTTAAAACCGGTTTTATTCTTGAGAGCGGGGTTGAAGGATTTAAGGCGATCCCGAATTTAACCCCTTGGGCCTTTAAATCCGCAGCCATCGCTTTAATCTCTTTAATAGAAACCACCTCAATATGCGCGGTAATCATATCGCTGCCGGCGGATAGAAAGGCATTGATATATTTTTTCGGATTTTCAATCATAAGATGCACATCCAAAGGAAGCTTGGTAACCTTACGCACATATTTTACTATCAAAGGGCCTATGGTAATATTGGGGACAAAATGCCCGTCCATAATATCCACATGCAGCATATCCGCGCCTGCCTTCTCTACCCTCTTTATATCTTTGGCAAGAGAACTAAAATCCGCGGATAATAATGACGGCGCAACCTTTATTCTGGGGGACATAAAAATCATCCTGTTTTATAAAGCTTGGCTTTATTTATATAGTTATACACCGATTCAGGCACAAGATAGCGAAAAGATTTATCTCCTTTTACACACTCGCGTACTTCAAATCCTGAAATATCCACTGCCCTTATGCTTAAGGTTTTAATATAAGCGGGGATATCCTCCAGCGGATAACCTGGGCGCGTGGCGGCAATGAACTTAACCATCCTGGTAATTTCGTTTAAATCCTTCCATTCTTCTAAATATTTAAGCAGGTCTGAACCGATGATAAAATATAACTCATCGCGGCTGTATTTCTGTTTCAGTTCTCTAATTGTATCTATGGTATAAGAGCGGCCCGGCCTCCTGATCTCTATATCTAAAACCGCAAAGTGCTTGTTACCTTTTATGGCAAGCTTAAGCATCTTAAACCGCGCCTCTGCCGCGGCAATATCAACATTATCCTTATGCGGCGGCAGATTAGCCGGAATAAAAATTACCTTATCCAGGCCAAGTTTCTCCCGCGCCTCTTCTGCCAATATCAAATGGCCGATGTGCACCGGGTTAAATGTCCCGCCTAAAATGCCTATCTTCATATTTTTCCTCACGGACAGTCCCCTTCCCACAGTCCCCTTCCCATTATACGGTCCTGATTTGTCCGGTACCAAATATTATATATTTATAAGTCGTCAGCTCTTCTATACCCATCGGGCCGCGGGCATGCAACTTATCAGTCGAGATGCCTATCTCAGCGCCCATGCCAAACTGATTCCCGTCGGTAAAACGCGTTGAAGCATTTACATAGACACAGGCAGAATCAACTTTTTTCAAGAATTCACGGGCATTATTCTCGTCATCAGTAACGATAGTATCCGAGTGATGCGAGCCATAGGTATTTACATGCGCGATTGCCTCATCCATGCTATCCACAACTTTAACCGAAAGGATTAAATCCAAATATTCAGTGCGGTAATCTTTTTCGGCTGCCAACTTTACCTCACCCTTAATGATTTTCTTGGTAAGGCGGCATCCGCGTATTTCAACGCCCGCCTCTTTAAACCTATTAATCATCCCGGGCAAGAATTTTGCCGCGACAGCCCGATGAACCAACATACTC
Source organism: Candidatus Omnitrophica bacterium CG08_land_8_20_14_0_20_41_16 (assembly GCA_002774445.1). GTDB lineage: Bacteria > Omnitrophota > Gorgyraeia > Gygaellales > Profunditerraquicolaceae > Sherwoodlollariibacterium > Sherwoodlollariibacterium unditelluris. Next base: position 16,264 of record PEYI01000023.1, read on the forward strand.
TCCATAGCATTACAGACTCCCGGACGCTGCACCTTGGCATTGAAACAAATATTCTGCGCCATATTGAGGTTCGCATAATTATCCACATAAACATGGCAGATGCCTTTATAATGCTTAATCACCGGTATTCTTGATAAACTTACCACTTTCTTAATCAAGGCCTCTCCTCCGCGCGGCATAACTAGATCAATATAATCATTTAACTTAACCAAAATATCTACGGCCCGCCTGTCTTTAGCAGCAATTAAATTTATTACGCCTCGCGGTAAATTATTCTTCTTTATCACTTCTTCTATTGCCTTAAAGATAGCGATATTAGAATTTAAGGCTTCACTGCCCCCGCGCAAAATTACGCTATTGCCTGACTTAAAACATAGGCCGATACAATCCGATGTTACATTAGGCCGCGATTCATAGATAATGGCGATAACACCTATCGGCACGCGCACTTTGTGTATCTTAAGGCCTGAAGGAACAACCCATGATTTAATTTCAACCCCTGCAGCATCATCAAGCTTGGCAACGCTAAGCAGGCAATCTGCCATATCCGTTATTCTCTTTTCATCAAGAGTAAGGCGATCAATGAGCGCGGCAGATAATCTTTTCTTCTTGGCTAAAACGATATCCTTTTTGTTCGCATTTAAGATTGCTTCCTTATTTTTATTCAGGCTCTCGGCCATCTCCTTAAGGATTTTATTCTTTTCGGATGCGGCAAGATTAGCCAGAACCCTGCTAGCGTTGGCTGCGTTCTTAGCGATATGTGTAATTTGCTGTTTTAAATCCATATGCTTACGCCAGGGGGACTGTCCCCTGATGATCACAATATAACTATGTTGTCACGGTGAATTATTTCCTTAGCAAAGCGGCTGCCTTTGGCTTTATCTAATTCCTTAGCTGAAATAGCGGACTTACCGCGGGCGAACTCAATATTCTGATTATCGCGAATGCTGACGATATCACCCGAAGCGAAATTCCCCGCGCAAGAGATTATTCCTACGGCAAGCAGGCTTTTCTTATTGACTAAGGCCTTCTGCGCTCCGTCATCAACAATGATCATCCCTCTTGTCTTAGTCCCAAAAGCCATCCAGCGTTTCTTAGCGTCCAGCAAATCACCTTTGGCTAAAAACATGGTTCCGCTATTTAAGGAATCGCTTAGCACAGATTTAATAATATCTCTCTTCTTGCCGTTAGCAATAACACAGGGAATACCTGAGTCAACGCTAATGCGCGCCGCCTCAATCTTAGTAATCATCCCTCCGACACAAACTTTCTTGCTCGTAGGAGACGCCAAGGATTTTATTAGAGGCGTAATTTTATCTACCACCTTTATGACTTTCTTATCTGCGTCCATCAGCCCGTCAACATCGGAGAGCATAATTAAAATATCAGCTCCGATTAATATGGAAACCAAGGCTGAGAGCCGGTCATTATCCCCGAATTTAATCTCTTCGGTAGAAACCGTATCATTCTCGTTAATTATCGGCACAGTCTTTAACTTGAGCAGAATATTTATGGTATTCTTGACATTAAGGTAACGCGCGCGGTTAGAGAAATCATCCCAAGTTAAAAGCAGCTGGCCGCAATTAAGCGATTCCTCTTTTAACGCCTCGTGATACACGCTCATCAGCTCATGCTGGCCTATGGCAGCAACTGCCTGCAAGAAACTTAATTCACGAGGCCTATTTTCTAATTTTAATATAGACATGCCTAAGGCGATAGCGCCCGAGGAGACTACAACGATCTCCCTATCCTCTTTGATAAACGTAGATATCTGCGAGACCAAATCGCTGATTAAATTAGCGTCTAACTTTCCCTGCTCAGTATAAAAAAGGCTTGCGCCGATTTTAACGACTATCCTTTTATATTTTTTTTGCGGCTGCATCCATTAACTCCTCTAACCCTTCTTTCCTTAAAGCTGAAATAGGGTAAACTGTCTTCTTAATTAATTTCTTAAAGCGCTTCAGGTTCTCTTTTGCTCCCTCTAAATCCATTTTATTTAAAGCAATTATCTGCGGTTTCTTGGCGACTTCTTTACTGTAATTCTTTAACTCAGAATTAATGGCCTTATAATCTGCTATGGGATCTCTTCCTTCAAAGCCTGAGATATCCACCAGATGAATCAAAATTTTAGTGCGCTCAATATGCCTTAAGAATTTATCTCCCAAACCCCTGCCCTTTGAAGAACCTTCAATAAGCCCGGGGATATCCGCGATGACAAAATTACCCTTATCGCGCTTAACCACCCCCAGAATAGGAAACTTGGTAGTAAATGGATAGGCGGCTATTTTAGGCTGCGCGTTAGATACGTTAGCTATCAAAGTAGACTTGCCGGCATTAGGAAATCCCACTAATCCTACTTCGGCGATAAGCTTTAAGTCAAATGAAAGATTTTTTTCCTCACCCGGCTCTCCGGGCATAGCTTCGGGGCTGCGTATATTACCCAAGCCGCCCTTGCCGCCGACAGCGACAATAACCTGTTCGCCTCCTTCCTTTAGATCGCGTAAGATGCAGCCACTTTTTAAATCAGTGATAACCGTGCCTACGGGAACCCTTATAACTACAGGCTCGCCATCCCTGCCTCTTTTGTTGTTACTTGAGGCATGGCCTCCATGGGCAGCGCGAAAATGGCGATTATAATGAAAATCTAAGAGCGTATAAATATTTCTGTCCGCGCGAACTATTATATCCGCTCCGCGCCCGCCATCTCCGCCGTTACGCTTGGCAAAACGCATATATTTATCGCGGTAAAGGCTGGCGCAACCCCTGCCGCCGTCGCCTGCCTTAACAAAAATCTTTGCCTGGTCTATAAACATGGAGCCTTTTAATTAGGGACAGCGACCATTTATTTTAAATAAATGGTCGCTGTCCCTATTTACGCCTATTTACGGTTAACCGGCAACCGCTATTTCTTTTATCTTAATCCGAGTAAGCTTAACGCGGTGCCCTTTTGTCCAATGCGATGATTTACGGCGGCGATACTTAAAAGAAATAGTTTTCTCGCCTTTAACCTGGGCCAAAACTTGGGCGGTGACTTTAACATCCTTTAGATAAGGCTGGCCAACCTCAATTTTTTTATCCTTAGAAAGCAAAAGCACCTTATCTATAATTATATCCTTGCCTTCTTCAACTGCCTGCTTATCCACCTCAATAATATCGTCTTTTTTGACATTGTACTGTTTTGCTCCAACTTCAATTATGGCATACATTTTTATCGCTCCTTTTCCATTTTAAGGGATTAAAATTTAAGCCCCACCCTTACCCAGACCCACCAGATCCAGACCACCCGACGGGTGTCCGAAAGGTGTCTTTTAAGCTATTTTTATCTCTTCTATATGCAGGGTAGGGTTAGAAATAAGGTTTATCTTAACCTTAAACTTATACTCAATCGCCTTTAGATCGTCTTTGTTCTTGAGTATCTCATCAATAATTGAAGGCGATAAGGTAAGGCTGACTTCTTTTAAAAATTTCCCTTTTAAGAACCGCTTAAGCTCTTTTAAGGCATAAATTGCTGTAGTCACCGGAGATTTTACCTTACCCCTGCCCCCGCAATAGGGACATAGCTGATAAGAAAGCATCTGCACTGTTTTATGGATACGCTCGCGGGTCATCTCTACCACGCCAAACTTAGAGATATCTAAAATATCGTATTTTGCCCGGTCATTACTTAATGCTTTTTTTAACGTATTTAGGACTTCCCGGCGGTGGCTCTCCTTTTCCATATCAATAAAGTCAATCACGATTATCCCGCCTAAGTCGCGTAAGATTAGCTGCCTTGCTACTTCCTGCGCCGCTTCGCAGTTTACCTTAAAGGCAGTCTCCTCCTGACTAAATTTTTTCTTAAAGCCGCCGCTATTTACGTCAATAACCACTAGGCCTTCCGTGGGCTCAATAACAAGATACGCCTTAGACTTTAGATAAACCATACTTTCATATATACGGCTAATCTGTTTCTCAATATCCTTCTCGGTAAATAAATCATCGCCGCGGTAAAACTCTACCTTCTTGGAAAGATAACTTAAGAACGCGCGCATAAAATGCTGGATGCGGTAAAATTCGGGCTTAGAGTCAACAAGAAGCTTGGAGACATCATCGGTGAAAGAATCCCGGATTGCCCTTAAGGTAAGGTCATATTCTTCATAAATTAAGCTGGGGGCTTTTTTCTGCTCTACGATTTTCTCAAGCCTTTTCCATAATTTATAGAGAAACTGGGCATCGCGCATTAACTCCTGCTTGGACTTACCGCAGGCAGCAGTGCGCACGATAAAGCCAACGTCTTTAGGAAGTTTTAATTCGTTAAATATCTGACGCAGCCGCCTTCTCTCAAGATCATCCTCAATCCTACGCGATATGCCCACTTGTTTATCAGAAGGCATAATTACAAGGTATCTGCCGGCAAGGCCGATATGCGTAGACAGGCGCGGGCCTTTAGTCCCGAATGACTCCTTAACCACCTGAACCAAAACCTCTTGGCCTTTCTTAATCTCCTTAGGTGCTTGGGCCTTAGGTGTATCCACAGACTCAAAGACAAACTCTATCTCTGATAAATAGAGAAAACCTTTCTTAATCAGGCCGATATCCACAAATGCCGCGCCTAAGGAAGGCAGGACTGCCTCAATCTTTCCCTTATAGATATTCCCGACGATAGTCCTGTCCTGCGGACGCTCAATATAATATTCCTGAATCCGGCCGTCGGAGACTATGGCAACGCGTTTCTCTTGAGGCTCTACATTAATTAAAATTTCCCTGGGCATCTTTTATGCTTATCCCTTCCGGGAGTTGCGGTTGAAGTTTGTTTTTGAATTCCTCCGGAGAAACCGGAAACCTTAAAGCAATAGCTGCTTCTTCATGCTCGCTCTCTAACCCTAATTTTAACGCTCTTTTTAAACTAAGCTTGGGATGGGGAGAAAAACCCTCGGACATCTTAAGCGGCAGATCCGCCCTGCGCATCGCGCGCGTGAATAAACGCATCAAGTCTAAATGCGAAATATACTTCATCATCCCGGTCTTAGTAAAACCAAAATTTATTTTATACATTAATTCTGAATTCTGGGGACACAACACTTAATTCTTGCTTTAGCACTAAACTCATTAATTCTGAATTCTGGGGACACAACACTTAATTCTTGCTTTAGCACTAAACTAGAATTAAGTGTTGTGTCCCCAGAATTACGCTACGCATGCTATTTCTTTTTCTTTTTGTCTGCGGGCTCAGCTTTTACTTCTACCTGCTGGCCTAAACGTTTCTCTAATTTTACCATCTCCTCCGAAGTCAACTCACCCTCATTGATTATGCGGGCCTTAATAAAAATCAGGAGGTCAATCTTCTTCGTACTATTTGTTTCACGGCCAAAAAGCTTTCCCACCCAAGGCAGTTTACTTAAGAAAGGAATCCCAATAAACTCTTTTCCCTTAACATCCTTAAGCAATCCGCCAATCACAATAGTCTCCCCATTTTTGAGTAAAACCTGGGTCTGACATTCACGCACATCAATAATCGGATACTTTGTTGTTGTAGTACCAGTCGTAGTGCCGGTCCCGTCAGTAGAAGTAGATGTGACATTAGAATTAGAAGAGGTAATACTGGGATGGATAATCATGTTGACGTAACCCTCTTCGCTTATCTGAGGAACGACATTCAATCTAATGCCGATCTCCTGATAATAATCTAAGGTCTGAGTAACTGTTGCTCCGGTTGTAGTTGTGCCTGCGGTAACCGTAGATTGGAGTATAGGGGTATGATATCCTACGAGCATAGAAGCTTCCTGATTATCAAGAGTAAGGATGCTTGGCGCGGAGAGCGTATTAGTATTAGCGTCATCCTCCAAGGCGTGTATAACTGCCTCAAACTTAGTCCCGGTTAATTTCTGAAAGACAAATTCAGCGCCTGCGCTATAAGGCTCATACCCTAGAATTCCAGTTGTTGCCGGCGCGAATAAAGATGGCACGGCAGTACTCCCAATAGTGCCACCATGACCTCCTATATCCTTACCATTAGAGACTTCCTGCATAGTAGCCGTCGCATTAACCCTTGCGGTGTTATTCCCGCCTAACCCCCAATCAAGACCAATATCTCTTAGCTTATCGCGATTAACCTCCATAATCTTAGTTTCAATAAGCACCTGTTTTGGCTTAACATCAATTTTAGGCAATATTTCAGTGCGAATCTTATCTAAGGTGCTAACGGTATCGGTAACAATAAGTATTTTGGATTTTACCGAAGAATCAAATTCCGCTTTTTTCATTACTGTTTCGCCTGTAGCACCTTTTTCGTATGAGACGGTTTCTGACTTTGCGCCTCCTGCGTTTTCTCTTGCCTGGGCTGCGCTAGAGACTGATTCTTTGCCTATTTTAAATGTGCCAAATTGCCAGCCTTTTTGGCCGCGGGCATAGAGAACCGAAGTTTTACCGCGCGGAGAAAGCAAAGGTATAATTATCTTCTGCGCGTCCTGCGCGTCAAGAAATTTAAGCGTAAAAATTTCCGTCTGTAAAGACTCTTCAGCGGCAATCTTGGCAACATTCTCTATCTTAGTAACGAGGATAACATTACCCTGTTTCTGATAACCAAACCCGTAAGTTTTTAAAATAACGTCTAAGGCCATCTCCCACGGCACATCAACCATTCTTATGGTAACATTACCCATTACTTCAGGGGTGGTCACAATGTTAACCCCGGCTTTTAAAGAGATAATCTTTAAAACATTGTGAATATCTGCCTCATTAAAATCAAGGGTAACATTTTGACTGGCGCTTAAATTATTCTCGGCTGTTTTCTGCGCAGGAAGTGGCGCAGGTTCCACGGGTGCCTCCTGCTGCGCTAGCAAAGTTTCTGTTGCTTTTGGAGCCACTTGCGCTATTACCGAAATAAAAGAAATAAATAAAAATACCAGACAAAAACCAATTATCTTTTTATTAATCATTTTTCATCCTCCTTCAACTCAACTTCAAAGGGTTGGCCATTTTTTATAAATATGACCTTCTTTTCCTCAATCTTGAGTACCTGATAATCATCCACAAAATCTCCGACCTTAACTACTGCGCCATTTACTATAGCATAAGACATGGAAATCTTATCATAAATTATCCCTTCCAGAGCTAATCCGCCGGTTGTTTCGCGAGCCTCTAACTTAATAAGCCTGCCATCGGAGGTAACTAACGGTATAAAAGGATTACGCTTACCCTTGGCATCATAGACAAAATCATCTTGCGCAAAGGAAAGGTAATAGGATAGGGCGAAAAATAAAGACAGCAAAAATATTATTTTAGCTTTATTTCTTAACATAGGTTTTAAGTATCAGGCTTACTTTTTGCCTTAAGGCATCATCCGGCTGCGCTTCTATTTTAAGGCTCTCTACGGAAATAAACGCCTGATCATTTTCCAAATCATTAATAAACTTTCCTAAATTATGATAGCCGCATATTAAATCCAGGCTTATAGAGACCGGGCTAAATTTACTCGCAGCAGGAGCCTTTAGCGTATCACGGGATGGCTTAATCTGCAGTATTTTAACATTATTGGCATTGCCGATTTTTGAAATATCCTGCAGTAATGAAACTAACTGGGACTCAAATATAATCTTTTTAACCTTGGCCTGATTTTCAGGCAGGTTTTTCTGTTTAGACTTTACCTCCCGCATATTCTTTAAGCCGGCATCTAAAATCTTAAGGTCATTCCCTGTTTTTGTCAGCTCTTCTGCTGACTTTTTAAACCCGTTCATTTGAGCCTTAAATAAGAAATTAATATCCAGGTACAGAAGCATTAAGCTTGCAATCAAAATCAGAGCTATCTTCTTATTATCCAAGGCAAACTTTTCTATTAAATTAATCTTGCTTATCTTTTCGATCAGCTTCATTAGTTTAACCACGGACACCCGACGGGTGTCCTTTGGGTATCTTAGTTTAACCACGGACACCCGACGGGTGTCCTTTGGGTATCCTTATTTTCCCTTTAACGTGCCAATTAAAGTGAAATCCGAAACTTCATATCCGCCTATGGCCCCCTTCTCTACCGCGCTTAGTTCTAGAGTATTAAAGCCTTTAAAGAAATTAGCGTCGTTCTTTAAGGCATCAATTAACTGGCGGATTAAAGAAACCTCTTCCTTGCTTAATGAGACTACTTTGCCGCGCAATTGAAATTCTTTTCCTGAGGCGGAGATAGCCTCAAACCAGACTCCGGGAGGAAGGGCTAAACTTAGCTTATTTAATTTCTCAGCCCACTTTATCCGCTCATTTAATAGCCGTTGTATCTCCTGGGAATCTCCGGAGAGAAGCGTGTATTCACTGTTAAAATCTTCCAATGCCTTTTTTTCCGGAGCGAGCTTCCCCCATCTATCCTTTAATGAGCTTAATTGGACAGACTGGATTATCCCCAGAAAGATAAAAACAGTATGCGCGATGAGCAATACCGCAAAAACCAGAGGGATAATCAGGATTAATTGCCGCGGCCCAGCCTTAACACCGCTGCCGGCTGTTGCCGATTTGACAGGTTTAATAATCCTATTCCTTAATTCTTCCGGTAATAAATTTATCTCTATCATATAGGTCCTAATTATTACGCAAGGCAAGGCCTACGGCTACGCCAAGTTCTCCTAAAGAATTTTTAAGCTTTTCCGCGTCAATATTATCAGGGATTTTTATTTTCTTAAACGGGTCCCAATATTCCACCTCAATGCTTAATAAATGCGCCAGCATATCTTTTAGGCCTGCAAACTTAGCGCCTCCTCCGCTTAAAAAAATCTTACCCACGTTTGAGGACCCCTGGCTCTCGTAATAATCAAATGATGTCCTGATCTCCCCCGCTAAGCTTACTAAGGCCGACTCAACACCTGCGTTTATCTTGTTTAACCTCTCATCATCGGGATTTACCCCGTTAGAAACTATTGTATTAACACTTATTTGCGTGGTGTTTCTAACAGGGTTAATCTTTAGATTTTCGGCATTAGCAAAATCAAGGCCAAAAATATCGGCAATCTTCTGAGTAAAAGTATTCCCGGCGATATGTATATCCCGGCTTAGGCGCGGAATACCTGCGTCTAATATATCCAGATTACTCATCGATGCCCCGATATTTAAAAGAGCGATGGCTTTATGGTCCTGCCCTTCTTCAACAGGGTAATTAAAATTAAAGGCATTGGCCAAGGCAATGGAATCAATATCTATAATATTTGCCCGGCATCCTAAACCTTCAATTAATTTTAAACGTTGGTTCGCTAAGTCTTTTTTTACCGCGGCAATTAAAACCAGCATCTTATTATCGGGCAAACCATCTTTTAAAATACAGCCGTCCAGATTGACTTCGGCTGCTGAAAAAGGTATATGCTTCTGCGCCTCAAACTTAAGCGCTTGCCTTAATTCCGCGTTATCCATACGGGGAAAATTTACATAACGAATTACGCTCTGCTGCCCTGATACAGAAATATTAACCAGATCTCCGGAATGGCGTTCTAAGATATGTTTTAAGGCTTCGCCCAGCTCAAGCCGGCTAGGTTCAATATCAAAACCACAAAGCTCAACCTGATCCTTGAGTAATTTCAATTTAACCACTTTTATCCGGGAGCTGCCGATATCTAACCCTACAGAAAATTTATCCTTAGATAAACCAATTTTTATTTTAGACAAGATATTTTTCACCCCGCACCTTCTCCCTATTTAACTTTTCTAAACCTCGCACCATTTAAAATAGCTTAATATAAAGAAAGTGCGGAGTTCATTCTTTTTTGTTGCAATCTTCCGATATTAAAAGATTGCCGGTAGTAACTATAAAGGCAACCTTGCCTGTTAATCTGCATTTAATAGGAAACGCATAACAGCTATAGCCGGAAGCATCTAACCTACCGCAGCTATAACTATAGCCTTTTATGGGAGACTGCGTAACATAATCTTTATCCAAATATCTCGGCTTAGACTGGCTTAATATAGAGATACTCTTAGGATAAATGCCTTGATTATCCCGGGCATAATTATCTAAAGCTACGGCGATTGATTTTAGGGTAGACTGGGCTAGGGCTTCGTTCTGAGTGGTAGTTACCTCTATAATCTTCTCAATGGCAATCCTTAATAAAAGCGCGGATAAAGCAATTACTACCATTATTACTACAAAGCTTCTTGCCTGCGTATTTTTTATCAACATATTAATAACTCTTAAAATCCGTATCCCCGGAGCTTGCGGTGTCGCTTCGCTTAATCCCGGCGCCGGTTAAAATCTGGTAATTATGGTCTGCCAAAGCCGTGTTTACTGCCATCGCCCGGATATCATAGCCTGTAGGCCCTATTGAGCCTAACACGTAACGAAAATTACCGACTCGCCCTATAGTTATAAAATCCTGCCCGGCACATTTAGCATCAACTAAAAACTGTAAGTTAACTTCATCTGAAACAGCATATAACCCTGCGTGCGCGGCAGCGTATATCTCAAAACTGGCAGCAATGCTCTTTAAGTTTGCCTGAGCATTTGCCTCATTAGCCATTCTCCTTAGCTTCACCCCTTCCACTACTGCCATAGATGACAAGAGAGAAATAATAAAGACTACAAACATTATTTCTACGAGGGTAAACCCTGAGCTTTTTTTACTGATCGCATTTATTTTAACATAAAGCGCCATCTTATCAATCATTTTTTGAGTTCTTTCCCAAGTTTGTAGCAAAAGGGAAAGAACTTGATTACACAGATTAAGTTAGATTACACAGATTTTCTGTAGAGGTTTTAATCTGCGTAATCTGCCTTCATAATCTGCGTAATCATAAAATTAGACTTATTTCAGCGTTTTCTTTTGTAAACCCCGGTTAGAGGCAGCCTTTTTTGATGTATTGCCTCTAACGGGGTAAATAACTTCGGAAAGGAACCCCTTGGCCTTCAAATGATTAGGATTTATTCTAAGCGCTGCTTTAAAGGCAAATATTGCCTCTCTTTTTAATCCAAGATTCCAATACGCTAATCCCAAATTAAAACAGGCATCGGCATAGCGCGGCTCAAGCTCCAATGACCTTTTAAAAGAAACAACTGCTGCCTGAAATAGGCTTTGTTTGGCAAATTCTATTCCCAGATCATTATAAAATGTTACCGCGCCGGTTATCTTAACTGATTTAAGGTACTTATTAAGCATAGTTAAATAATCATTTTTTCTCTCTCTCCAATCCTTTACATCAGAAAGAGAGTTGAATATCTCCTGAGCAGATAATTCAAGTTTACCCTGTGCCTGATAAATCTTAGCGATATTAAAACGGGTGAAATTTAATTTAGGGTCCAATTTTAATGCCAGCTGATAACTCTCTAAAGCCTTACCCCAGAAACCTTCAACTTCATAAATACAACCTAAGTTATTCTCTATCTCTCCGAGTTTTAAAAGAGGCGCGGACTTCTTGACTAAATTATACTCTCTCCTGGCATCTTTAAACCTGCCGGTTTTAAAATAAATATTCGCCAGATTGGAACGCGCCTCAATAAGGTCAGGCTTGATCTCTAACGCCCTCTTGTATTCAAATACCGCCCCCTGATACATGTTCCGGTATTCGTATTCAAGCCCTAAATTATTATGCGCCTGAAAGCTATCCGGAGAAAATTTTATAATCTTCTCATAAAATACAAACGGGTCCTGCCATTCGACATTACGGGAAAGAGTAAGTAACCCATAAAAAACAATAATCCCTACGGCTGAAAAAATAAAGAGCTCTTTCCTTAAATACCTGCGTAATAAATACGCCGCCAAAATAAAGAAGCTTATAGAAGGGAGATAAATAAAATGTTCCGCGATAAAAGCGTTTATAGGAAAAATTCCCGACTGCGGCAGGAAAAATGCCAAAGACCAGAATAATAAAAAACAAAGCGGCTTGGTATTTCTTTTGTAGAAAAGAATACGCCAGCAGGCAACACAAATTAGCCCTAACGCAAACCAAAATAAAAATATCCCAAAAAACGATGTTGGCCGGATTAATTCCCAACTCATATGCAGGCCAACCGGTAAAATCAAGAGTTTAAAATAAGTAAAAATTACTTTAGGCAAGACCGTTATCCTTAAAATAAGCGGGTATCGGGTTAATGCCGGAGAGCGTAAAGTCACAAAATTAAAGACGGTTAATCTTAAGGCAATATAACTTAAGGCAATTATAATAAAAGGCAGGACAGGCTTGAGAATACCAAGGGGCTTCTTGAATTTATCACTGCAGTAATAAAAAAGATAGGCTAAAATAACCAAAGGAAAAACTAAAGATAGCTCTTTGGATAATAAAGCTAAGATAAAAGCCGCGTAAGACAGGATAAGATAAATTAATTTAACTTTATGCCTCTTATCTTCAGCTTTTATAAAAAGAAGCAGCGAGGAGATTAGAAATAACCCCATAAGCATCTCTGCCCTGCCGGAGACATAAGTGACTGCTTCCGTATTTAACGGGCTTACGCTAAAAAGTGCCGCGCTTAAAAAAGATATATTGACACTGCCGACAATACGGCGAAGGAATAAAAAAACCGAAAAGGATACTAAAATCTGAAGCAGGATATTGGTCAAGTGATATCCGTAAGGATTTAACTGCCAGAAATGATAATCCCAGATAAGGGAAAGGGTTTGTATAGGGCGGTAGAAATTAGAACTGGCTATAGTACCGACATATAAATCGCTTGAAAAGGCCTTTGACCAGTTATGCCAGTCCTGTATAAGTGGGTTTCTTACGATCAGACCCACATCATCCCAGATAAAGGGATTATGCAGGGAATTAGAATAAGCGATAAAACATAAAGCGCTGATTGCCAAAAATACTAATAATACTCTAAGTTTAGGCATACTACATCTTCAATAAAAACAAGGGAGGAGATTTCTCCCCTCCCCTATTTCTAACTCTTCATAAG
>PEYI01000006.1:0-1861 GCA_002774445.1 Candidatus Omnitrophica bacterium CG08_land_8_20_14_0_20_41_16
AATCTCTGGTAATCTGTGTAATCAGAGAGCGCTGATATGATATTTAAGAATTTTTCAGCGCTCTCATTTTGCGCCAATCTCAATTAGAGAATCAACTGAGCCATAAGGATTAGCTTCCTTAAATGGGTTACTTGAGTCCTCAATCCAGCTGCCGTCAATAACAAAACGATAGCGGTATTTGCCGGGAGTTAGGTTGAGCTTTTTGCTCCAGGTCCCGTTATTCTGCATCATCCGGGCAGTTTCATTTATCTGCCAGTTATTGAACTCGCCTACTAAATAAACATCTTTGGCTCCAGGAGAGGATAGAGAAAACATTATTTCTGTTAGCCTGGGCAGCCTTTCTTTCAATAACTCCTGCATTTTTTTCTCTAAAGCTAATGCCGGGGTAGGAGTTTTTTCCTGGATGATTATCTCGCGGGATAAGCTGAAATAATCTTTTGCCCCACGGCAGTATTTATCATAATCCAATACGTGTACTCCCTGATACTGCGCTTCTTTTAATTTTACGTTTATATGGATAATATTACTAAAAAGTTTATCTTTAAAATCATTTTTAATCTTCTCAAGCATTTTAAAGGAATGCGCTAAGCGTGAGTCAAAGTTAGTTACCAGGATTTTAAGGTTAACAGTATGGTTCAGCCGATCACGCACTAAATTAACTATACTAATTAACTGATCCAATCCTTCTAAGGAAAACCTGCTTGCCTCAACCGGTATGATTAGCTCCTTTGCCGCGCAAATAGCGTTTACGGTTAAAATCCCTAAATTTGGCGGGCAGTCTATTAAAATATAATCGTAATTGTTTTTTTCCGCTCCCAGCGGGATCCCGCTATTGCGGGAAAAATTATTTAGGGTCTCCATAAGCCGGGATTCGCGGCCTATTTCTCCGGCAAACTCCTGCTCTAATGTGCTTAAGACAATACCGGAAGGAGCGATATCAAAATCCGGGCTTACGTTTTGGATAATCTCTTCTAATCTTGCCTTCTGGTGGCTTATTTTAGATAAAACGTTATATATGCTTAAGCTGGATTTAATATTTAAGCCTAAGGTCGCGTGCGCTTGCGGGTCAAGGTCAATTAAGAGGACCTTGCGGTTATTCGCAGCTAAAGAAGCCGCTAAGTTAATTGCTGTAGTAGTCTTGCCGCAGCCACCTTTTTGGTTAGTAATAGCGATTGTGCGCATGCAATTTCCTCCTTAGATTAATTTCGTTATTTCAGAAAGCGGACGTTATCTATATACAAAACACCTTTATCTTTTTGGGCGTTCCATTCCTCAACACTAAAAGAAATATTGGACATCTCTGACCAATCAGTTATATTCTTAAAATCAAGAAAGGCTATTTTAAACTCCTGCCATTTTGAAGGGGTATTCCTTAGGTAAACTTCGGATTTTTCTTTGAAGGCATTGGTAAATTCGATGCGTAAAGATACAATATCTTTTGAATCTGTGTTTTTAACGGAAAATGCCAGCGTCTTAAAGCGGCTTAGGTTAAGCCGGTTTAAGTTTATGATAAAAGCCTCTTTTTTAACCGGATTAAAATTAAAGTTTATTTTATGAAGGTCATTTATAACGAATAACGCGGTCTCGGAAGGAAGATTATTCTTCTTGGAAGAAAAAGAAATTAAAGCCGTGCCTAGCCCCACTAGAAAAAGTACGCTTATAATGAATAAATTATTATAAAGTTTAAAGTGAGTTTTATCCTGCTTTTTCTTTTTGGGAGATGCGTTAAGGTAAATCTCGGCTAAATGTTCGTAGATATCTTTTTTATCCATCTCAACTTTTCATTTTATAGCATAAAAACTGTTATATGTCAAGCTTTTAGAGGGCTTTTCAAATATTCGGGAGGTTTTTTTTCTAATAA
>PEYI01000006.1:1880-6241 GCA_002774445.1 Candidatus Omnitrophica bacterium CG08_land_8_20_14_0_20_41_16
TGCATGCGGAAGAGCCGGTCGAATGCGCCATCCGGGTCTTCTCCATACCACCAGAACCAATCGCTTCCCTCTAATATATACATTTGTTTTAAAGCAAGCTTGTTCGTTTGTTCAAGTTCTTGGCGTGCCGCAAGGAGCCAATCCCAGGCTTTTGCCTTGTAAGGGTTATCCATCCATTTGTTAAAATTTCCATAAATCCAGGAACCTGAGGCTAAACGCTTAATCTTGCTTTTAGCTGGATGATTTTTTAGGTATTCGGACACCGTCGTTGTCTTAATAGTTTTAGATTCAGATAGGCGTTGATAAAGCAGTCCTAAAAAATCATGGCCGTCATTAGCGTAATATTCCCAGGCATTCTCTCCGTCCATGGCAATGGTAACTAAGATGTTTTCACTCTTTCCGCCGTAGGCGGATCCGCCTTTGGTGGAAAATGCCTTATTAATATCTTCAAGATGATTCATAAAATCATCTACCGCCTTTTCTGCCTTCCAATTATAATACACAAACCCGATTAAATCTGAGAGGTTGCGGTCGCGAAATACCACATTCAAAGCCCCCTCCTCTCTGTTTAATAAATGCGGCTGATAGAGGAGATTGGTATCCCTCTTTTTCTTTTTTAAGGATTTAAAAAGGATAACCTCGTCAGTTACAATCCAGTTAATCCCGGATTCGGTGATAAAAGGCAGGACGCGCTCGCTTACTGATTCCTCGGACGGCCAAATGCCGCAAGGTTTTACTCCGAACTTTTCCGCGTAGAATTTAACCGCGCTATCAATCTGTTCTTTGGCATCTTGCGGGTATTTAAACTCTGCCTCAGGAAGCCGGGAGCGCAAGTTTCCTTCTTTAGCGGAATTGGTAGTGCAGAGCAGCGGCAGTATAGGATGATAATAGGGTGTTACGCTGAATTCAACCTGCCCCCTCTCCTGCGCCTTTTTATATCCGGGAATTATCTCTTCTAATATTATTAGCTGTGTATCTAAAACTGCATATTTATCCTTTTCTGTAAAAAACCTACCCTTAGCAACAATTTTTCTTAAGGCCTTAAATTTTTGGCGAAAAGATGGGTCAATCCAGGCCAAGTTAAATAAAACCTGAAGGTCAAGATAATCCTGAGTATTAAATTCGCTTTTCTTTTGGCGTTTAAGGGACAATTCATAATAACGCGGGAAAAGCGAGATAACTGTTTCTTTATTTATGGAAAAGAATTCTTTAAGAATAAAATTTTTATCTTCCTGGGTTAAATCTTGGCTCTGTTTATAAGAAAGCTCCAAGAATGTATCTTTTACCGTGCGATTGGTGTAATCTTCTAGCTGTTCAATTAATGAAGGGACGATGTTAAAGGTTTGATGAATTTGCGGGTATTGCTCCAAAATCTCCACCATATCCAGGTAATCCTTGACTCCGTGCAGGCGCACCCAGGGAAGCGAGCTCTCCCCGGTCAGGAGGTTCTTGTAGTATGGTTGGTGCATATGGAAGATGAAAGCGAGATATAGCATGGGTAGCTCTTATACTCAGTAGTTTTTATACATAAGATATCTTTAATTTCTTATGTAGCGCCTTTGCAATTCTCATCAAAGTACCCACATTATATCTGTTGTAATCTCCACTTTCATAGCGTACTATAGCAGTTCTGCTAGTATACACTTTCTTGGCGAGTTCCAATTGGCTCATCTTTGCTTTGTGCCTTATTTGTGCTATTTGCTCGCCTATGTTCATTTCAGTAGATACTTCGTCATATACAGTTTTGAACTTCGGATCTTCCATCTTTTTATCAAATATTGACTTCTTCATGTTAATGCGCCTCCTTACTGTTAACTAGAATATTCTCTGCGGATTTGTATTGCTTTTTTAAGTTCATGGCGGTCAAGTTTTTGCTTTTTCTTCGTATAAGCCGATGTAATTATTATTTTCTTACCTGTAAAGAAGAAACAGAAAAACCGTTCCTCTCTTGGTTTAAAACAGTATATCTTATTTTGTCTATCCTCAATACGAAACTTATTTTCATTATAGATATGGCCTATATCGGCCATAGTTTTAACAAGAAACAATAAACTAGCCTGGGCTACATCATCACAGCGCTCAAAATACTCATTCACAATAGATGAATCTTTTGTTTCAGCGTGAAAGTATACAGCGTAATGGGCGCCCTTATAAACTAAGAAGTTTTCGTAATAGTTCAACATGAGGGGTATTTTTATCTCCAAAATAAGTGTATCATATTTGATACATTATGTCAAGAAAAAAATTAAGTTTTTTCCGTTGCACAAAAAGGAGGTAAGAACTATGGGTAAATAAAAAAGCCCTCGGAGGTATTATCCCCCAAGGGCTTTTTATTACATAAGTTGTATTAGAATACTACCTTCATGGAACCGATTAATTGGCTTGCATCTCTTCTGTCGAGGCTAAGCCCTTTACCTGTTTTTAGCCAACCAGCAGTTAGACCAAGCTGTACATCTTCAGTATAGTCATAAAGCACAGAAGCATCAAGTTCATCACCAATATGCTGTTTTCCAGTTAAAGTTACGTTGGGTAAATATTGAGTATCTCCGTTATAGCGACTTGTATTATCGAGAGTCCAAGTCCCGGAGAATTTCTTAGCTAAATCGTAATAACCATAATTAAGTGCCACAGTAACATCTTCCATTGGTTTTGCACTAGCTCTTAAATTATATGCACTCATGTTTGTAAAAGGATGTAGTGCATAGATAATGCTATTTAGCTGTTGATCGTAGAACATTGGATCCCAGCCTGAGTTTCTGGAACCAGCTGCTTCATCTCCGGATAAATAGGTATAGCTGGCGCCAATCTTAGGAGTCATTTTTACCTTGGCAAAGGTATAATCTGCCATAGCTTGTAATGCCCAGGCATCGTGTCTGTTTTGACCAGTAGTAGTAGAGTCATCTTTACCAAACTGATATGCACCTTCTAATGATGCGACTAAGTTATCAATCGGAGTAGCAGAAATCAAAGCACCCAAAACATTAACTTTATCAGCTTTTCCTTTGCTAACAGCAGTATCAGCCCAATTATCAGTTTTTAACAAATAATAAGTTGAAACATTGATTTTTTTGTTTATAGCATAGGTTGCATTGATACCGGCTAGACTTATATTGTTGTCTCTAGTAGTATCAGTTTGTTTAACTTTTGCATAAATAAAATCAACTACTAATGGATCGTAGTTTAAGGTTGCGCGGATAGCATCAAAAGCCTTTCTTTCCGAAAGGTCAGTAGGGATATTCACTACTCCAGTCGGCACTTTGGCATTACCTATAATCAGCCCATTACCAAAACGTATTTCTTGACGACCGATAGTTAAAGTTAAAGGAGAATATAAAAACTCCTTTAAAGTAACATAGGCTAGGTCAAGGTCAATATTAGAGTCGCCGTTTGTAGCTGTATCGTTCTGGCCATTCCAAACTCTTTCATTAATTAATCTTACTGTAGTCATGACATTATCAGTGAGATCAGCATCAACGCGTAATCTTATCTGAGACATGATAAAGCTTTGGTCGATATCAGCTTTGTCTCCTGCTCCTCCGTTTGTAAGATTGAAGTGGTTTCTTGCCACTCCGCTAGCGATAATGTCAACGCTAACCTTTACATTCTGCACTTCTGCGTAGGCGGGGCTGAAAGCCAATCCGACTAGCAAAGCAAGCGCCAGTACAATAATTAAGCGTTTACTCATTTTCTTTTCCTCCTTTTTTGTTAATAATTATCTATATTAATACGCTTTGTTCCCCTGCGTAATTGTTATTCTTTTTAACATATTCCCCTATAGTTGTCAAGTGTTTTTTTGAGATTGCTGAAATATTCTAAAAATAGGCAGCAATCTCTGCTTTTACAATCTGTGTAATCATAAATAAAGAATTTTTCAGCGCTCTCTTTTTCGACTACTTTACTATCTGTTTAGATTTCTTAGGTAAAACTTGCGACTTTGGGCCTAAGGATATGCTGACAACAGCAAGGCTTCCTTTAGGGTTTATGTTGATAATACAGCTTTCGCCTTCCCTTTCAAAATTCAGCATGCAATCGCCGTATTCTATTATGTTTAAAAGTGACCAGTTAAACATCGGCATTTGCTCTTTATAAAAACTGTTTAGGCGATCAAGGCTTGCTTTTCCTTGATACCTTAGTAAAGCTACGCGTATGCCGGAACTTTCAAAAGAATATGACTCTTGAGGCAGAAGCTTAAAGTTCAGGGGAATGGGTATGTCAGAGAATCTTAAAAGCGCCTGAGATTGTAACGGGTCGGACGCGGTAGTCTCTCCCCCCTTTGTTTCAAACATCGCGCAGCCGGTCAGGAAAACAGTAGTTAGCAGATAGCAGGCAGCAGTTAAGAAAAACTTTTTAAAAACTTTCAT
>PEYI01000032.1 GCA_002774445.1 Candidatus Omnitrophica bacterium CG08_land_8_20_14_0_20_41_16
ATAGGTATCGTAAGTTCTTTCTGCGGTGCGGGCGATGCGGTTTTCTGTGACCGTTTGTGTCATGCGAGCATAATTGATGGTATCCTCCTGTCTGGGGCAAAACTATTCCGGTTTAGGCACAATGACGCCGGACATTTAGAGGGTATCCTGAAAAAAGAGAGATGTAGATTCAAAAACATTCTTATAGTTACGGAAACAATATTCAGCATGGATGGTGACAGGCCAGATCTTAAGGCGCTCCTCGATATAAAGGCAAAATATGGGTGTAACCTTATGGTCGACGAGGCCCACGCGACAGGTATATACGGTGCATCTGGTTCAGGTGTGGTTGAAGAGGAAGGTTTCTCGAGAGAGGTGGACTATATAATGGGGACATTCGGCAAAGCCCTCGGAAGTTTCGGCGCGTATCTCGCCGCCTCAAAATCCGATATCGATTATCTAATAAATAAGTGCAGAAGTTTCATATACTCTACAGCTCTTCCTCCGGCGATAGTATCCGCTAATTTGGCCAGTATAAAACTGCTAAGCGAAGAGCCATATCGTAGGATGAAGCTCTTAGAATCGGCAAAATTCTTACGGGACGGCCTTAAGGTAAAAGGATTCGATGTCCGGGGATGTTCACAGATAATCCCTCTTGTAACAGGCGATAATGAAAGAACGGTTGCATTCGCTGATTTTCTGAAAGAGAAAGGATATTGGGTTATGCCGATAAGACCGCCGACCGTTCCCGAAGGAGAAAGTCGCCTAAGATTCTCAGTAGTGTTCGAACACGATATATCTGTATTAGAGAGACTTCTCGATGACATATCAAATGCCGAGATTTAAATTTGTAGATAGAGGGTTCAAAAAAGACATGCTCCTTATACCCGGCTGGGCAACAGATTGGAGGATATTCGAAAGCCTTAATATCCCGTTTAATTATCTTCTGCCGGAAAATACATTGCCCGAAAATTTTGAGGAGATCATTAATGATCTGCCGAACAAAATGAAGTTGTCCGGCATCAGCGTTCTCGGTTGGTCGCTGGGCGGTTTTATCGCCGCAGATCTTGTTTCCAGATATCCCGTAATATTCGACGAAGTAATCCTTGTAAGCATACGGAGAAGATATGACGAAAATGGTATTGACCATATAAAGAATTACTTAAAAAGAAATACCAAAGCGTATTTATGCAGATTTTACGACAGTCTATTTTCTAAAACCGAAAAAGAGCACAAGAGGTGGTTTAAAGAGAGCCTCTTAAAAGAGTATTTGGGAGACCCTGATTCGCTCCATCTTTTTAATGGGCTCAATTATCTTGTAAATAGAGAACTGAAAGCCAATTCTTTAGACGGCTCAAACATTATTTTCGTCCACGGCGAGAACGACAAGATCGCCTCTCTAGAAGAGGCGAGGTTCGTGGCGGCCGAGGCGCCTTCTGCGAAGTTCATCTCTATAAAAGGCGCCTGCCATTTTCCGATTTTGAGAGAAGAATTTAGAGATATCTTTAAGGTAAAAACATATGTTGGATAAGGCGGTCATAATCAGGAACTTCTCAAAGAGCGCCTATCGATATGATGAGTATGCCAGTATACAGCGCCTTGCAGCGAATCGCCTGATAGAAGAAATACCTGAAAACAACTTCAAGCAAATCCTTGAGATAGGCTGTGGTACCGGCATATACACACGACTGCTTAAGGCGAGGTTTGGGTCTAGCAGAATAAGAGCAGTCGATATATCTGAAAGGATGATAAGGGTAGCTCGTGAAAATATACGAGCGGAGAATGTGGAATTTGAAATAGGCGATGCAGAAGAAATAGAATTAGAGGAAAGATATGACTTGATTACCTCAAATTCTACTATTCAATGGTTTGAGTCTATAGAAAACGCGTTTCGGAGATACTCGAGTGTTTTAAATAAAGGCGCTTGGTTTGTTTTCTCAAGCTTTGGACCGTTGACGTTTACCGAACTTGCAGCTGCATTAAAAGATATCCGGACGCACAGGGATCTTTTTGTCGCATCGAGAAATTTTTTTGATAAAGGGAAACTGCAGCGGTTTCTTTCAAAATTTCTTAATAAGGTATCAGTTAAGGAGATCATAACGCAAGAAGAATATCCGTCGCTCAAGGATTTGTTAGAGAATATTAAGCATACAGGCTCCCGAGGCTGCATAACAGGATGCGATTATATTTGGAGCCAAGGATTGTTTAAGGCAGTAGAGGATGCTTACATGAACAATAATGGCCGCATTACTGCGACATATCAGATATTTTTATGCAAGGCAGCAAGATGAGAGCGATTTTTGTTACTGGGACAGATACAGGTGTTGGAAAGACGTTTATCACCGGCTTATTGGCCGATTATTTTATCGGCAAGGGAAGGAGTGCAGTAACTCAAAAATGGATTGTGACCGGAAGCACCGACGATATAAGAGTCCACTCGAAAATCATGGGGCTTGCCAGTACGGAAAATCGTAATCTTATAGTTCCATATTCATTCAAGTTTGCCGCTTCGCCGCACCTTGCCGCAAATCTTGAACGAAAACCGATAAATGAGGAAAAGATAAAGAAGGCTTTCTTAGAGCTCTCGCGCCGATATGATTTCGTTATAGTCGAAGGCACGGGAGGAATCCTCGTTCCTATCAGCAGGAAGAGTTTATTAATAGACATTGTCGAGGCCTTAAGACTGCCGGTTATCCTTGTAGTACATAATAGACTCGGCGCGATAAATCATACGCTCCTTAGTATAGAAGCATTGAAGAAGAGAGGAATTCCTATAATAGGGATGGTATTCAATAATTTGCCAAAGACAAAAAAAGTCATTTTAGACGATAATCAGAGAATAATAGGAGAAATATCCGGCGTAACGGTGCTAGGTGAGCTGCCTAGATCGCATAATATAAGGATGCTTAAGGATAGATTTAAAGCGATAGGAGATAAGATTGACCCATAGCGATTGGATTAGAAAAGATTTAAAATATAACTGGCATCCGTACACGCAAATGAAAGACTGCCGAAGTTTTCCCCCAATCTTAATAGAGCAGGCGCGAGGTATAAAACTTTATGACAATAAGGGAAATGTTTACTACGATACTATATCGAGCTGGTGGTGTAACGTCCATGGGCATAATCATCCCAAGATAAAGAAAGCTATCAAAAAACAACTTGATTTGCTTGAGCATGTCTTATTCGCCGGTTTTACACATAAGCCGGCCATCCTTTTGGCTGAGAAGCTTATTTCGCTCACTCCCCAAGGTCTTAGCAAAGTCTTCTTTTCTGACAATGGCTCAACCTCGGTTGAAACAGCGCTTAAGATGTCTTTTCAGTATTGGCAGAATATTGGTAAGAGCGAAAAGATAAAATTCGTGTCGCTGGATCATGGCTATCACGGTGATACCATAGGTGCTATGAGCGTAGGCGGCGTAGACTTATTCAACAAGATATTTTCACCTTTATTTTTTAAGTCTTTTAAAGTTTCCTCTCCTTATTGTTATAGATGTCCTGTGGGGAAACAACGCTCCTCCTGCCAAATAGATTGCATAAAGCCGCTGGAAAACCTGTTAAAAAATAAAAATGGTGAGATTGCCGCGGTAATTTTAGAGCCTCTGGTTATGGCCGCAGGAGGAATGATAATCTATCCTAAGGAATATCTAAAAAAAGCAGCAGGCCTCACAAAAAAATATAATGTGCATTTAATATTAGATGAGGTGGCTACGGGTTTTGGCAGGACCGGGAAGATGTTCGCCTGTGAATATGCAAACATCAGGCCGGATTTTATGTGCCTTTCAAAAGGTATAACCTCAGGGACATTACCTTTGGCCGCAACATTAACCACAGAGAAAATATACAAAGCATTTTATGCCGAATATAACCAAGGGAAAACATTCTATCATGGCCATACATATACAGCTAACCCCCTTGCTTGCCAAGCTGCCTTGGCAAGCCTTGAAATTTTTAAAGAAGAAAACACTCTAGTGAAGGTAAGAAAGCTTATGCCGTTACTTCATAAGGAACTCGAGAATATGAGGAATCTTGAATTTGTGGGCGATGTTCGATATATAGGTATGATAGGCGCAATAGAGCTCGTCAAAGACAAAAGCACGAAAGAGCCTTTTAAGGCAAGAGAAAGAATAGGTTATAAGATATATAGGGAGGGTTTAAAGAAGGGCCTAATCCTGCGGCCTTTAGGCAATATAATTTACCTATATTTGCCGTTAAAAATAAAAGAAAAAGAACTGCGTTTCGTTTCAAGAAGGCTTTATGAAATATTGCGGAATATTAGAAGAATAATCAAATGGTGACCAAAAATTTTTAAGAGTTCTCTTGACAAACCCTATATTATATGCTAATATTCGCATATACTAAATTAAGAGGTAATTATGGAACAAAAACTTTACGAACTCCATGCTCAAATGTGTCAGGTCTTTACCTCGCCTAAAAGGTTAGAGATTCTCAATCTTTTAAGAGATAAAGAACTATCTGTGGGAGAATTAACAAAACTTGCCAAAATCCGACAGGCAAATCTCTCCCAGCACCTAAGCATCTTAAGAGAGAAGGGCATTGTTAAGACCAGAAGAGAGGGCACAACAATCTATTACTCCTTGGTTAATCCGAAGATTGGTAAGGCATTTGACATTATAAGAGAGATGCTCCTTGAGAAATTAGCCCAGACAGAGAAACTGTCTCAAGATATACGTATGGCAAAGAAAGGGTAGTTTATTATTTTTTTCTTTAATATATCAGTCTATTCTAATAAAGGAATATATTCGGCATGGAAGAATATAAGAATTTTGAGAGGAAGAGACAAATAAAACAGTCCATTATGGGCATTGTTTTCCTTGTTGTCATCATCGGAGGCTGGAAATATCCCCTTTTGGGTTATTTCATTCCTCTTTGTATGCTTTTAGGCATGGGAATTGGATTTTTTAAGGGCAGAAAATGGTGTGATTGGTTCTGTCCCCGGGGTAGCTTCTTTGATGCATTTATTAAACCAATAAGTCCTAAAAAAGAAATTCCTAAATTTTTCAAAGGTTTACCTCTTAGGATAGGAATGCTTTCCTTTCTTATGCTAATGATGGCTATC
This sequence comes from Candidatus Omnitrophica bacterium CG08_land_8_20_14_0_20_41_16, assembly GCA_002774445.1. Lineage (GTDB taxonomy): Bacteria > Omnitrophota > Gorgyraeia > Gygaellales > Profunditerraquicolaceae > Sherwoodlollariibacterium > Sherwoodlollariibacterium unditelluris. Next base: position 5,060 of record PEYI01000032.1, read on the forward strand.
CAGATAATCAAACGCTGGTCGGATCCTTACAAAATCGGGATGTTTTTTGTGATACTTCTTACGGTTACTACTATTTTAGGTATTATCTTGGCTTTAATCTTCCATCAAAGAACATGGTGTTATTTCTGTCCAATCGGTTCTATGGCAAATTGGATAGGCAGAAAAAAATATCCTTTAAAGATAGATTCTCAGCTTTGCACAGAATGTAAGCTGTGTTACAAAGCCTGTCCCATTCAGGTCGCACCCTATACATTCAAAAGCGAGGGGATTAAAGCAGTCAATGACGGCGATTGTTTGAAATGTAATCTTTGCTTGAGGGTCTGCCCTAAAAAGGCATTAAGTTTATAGGAGGAATTTGAAATGAAGAAGATAATCTTTTTGATTATGTTATTATTTATATCTATAAGTATAACCGGCCCCGTCTTTGCGGAAAGAGACTGGGAATATTGGTCAAGATATTCTTTTGAGGCACCGCTGAATAAACAGATAAGTTACCTTATAAAACCCGAGTGGCGATTTAAAAAAGATATGGGCAGCCAGTATCTATTTAAACTTGAACAGGCGATTGCTTTTAAAGTTAATAAATTCTTGGAACTTGCTCCCTATTATGTCTGGCAGGAAAATAAAACAAGCGCGGGTTACGATAAATCCGATTTGTTTTATCTCGATGTAACTGGTAAAATGCCGCTAAAAGAGTTTTTTGATCTAAAAATAATTGACCGGCTACGCTATCAATATAATTTTGATAAGGCGCTTACGTTCTGGCGAAATTCTATGCGGTTGACTAAGGCCTTTAAGGTGGGTAAAATTGAATTATCTCCCTTTATTGAAGACGAGACCTTCTATGACACAAAACAAGACAAATTTAATGAAAACTGGGCAAGCGCAGGCATATCATTAGCACTCAATAAGCATCTTAATATTGGCGTGTCATATCTGTTAGATACGAAAAAGAAAGGCGACGATTGGTCATACGCAAATGTGCTCGTAACGTCAATGAGCCTTAAATTTTGAGAAAGAAAGCGTATTTTATGAAAATTAGACAAAGTGGTATGCCGGAACGGCAAATGTGGGATAGTTTTTTCGACCCTGAGAAAATTCTCTCTATCCTTGGGTTAAATAATCAGACGGATAACGTGGCAGAGTTTGGATGCGGCTACGGCACTT
>PEYI01000068.1:0-4616 GCA_002774445.1 Candidatus Omnitrophica bacterium CG08_land_8_20_14_0_20_41_16
ACACAGTCCACCCTAAGGTAAGATTTAATAAAAATATCGCCAGTTTATTCTTATGCTGCCTCAAAAAAGCAATCAAGGTAGGCAAAAAGTAAAAAGCAAAGATTAAAACCACCAATAATATCTCCAATAACCCGAAATTCTGCATCTGCATTTTAATCCTCTCCTCTAAAGACTGAATACCGGCTCACCAACTTTGGCGGATCAATTAACCCCCTTATCCTTATCCCGTGTTTATAAAATAAGTGCGTAATATAGCCTTGGGGTTTGCCCTGCTTTATTAATCTTAAAAACACCCAGCCTCCAAAGAATACGATGCCTGCGTAAAAGGTATCGAAAAACAGTATCATGGAGCCACAGGCCAAAACCAATATTCCCACGTCTTCAGGTTCAAGACCGAAAAGAAGCAAAGGTTTATCAATGGTACGGACGCACTTTCTCATTATTGTTTAAATAATCCTTCCAAAATCTTAGGTATAAACATGAGGATCATGAACCCAAAACCACAGGCAATAGCCATACCTTGTTTGCCGTTTAAAAGCGCAATTACCCCGGCGATAAGCAAGACCGCGCCTAATATTTTTGACACCGGCCCTGTGAGTATATTGATGATAAAAGTGGCAAAATCTCCTACTATCTGCTGCTCCTGAGTAGTGCTGATGAGCGACAATTATAACTACCGGCCAACGACAATTATAATTACCGAAAACAGTTGATCTGAATTACACTGTTTAAACCACAAAGCGAGGAGGTTTAAATGGTAACGGATCAACAGGTAAGGAGATTGAGAATGCTGGTAAATAAGGAACGGACTCGGGCGATAGCGGCGGCAAAGGCCGGGATGAGTGAAAAAACTGCCGGAAAATATCTCAAAAACAGCCAATTGCCGGGTGAGAGAATAAGGCCGAGGACGTGGAGGACCAGAATATGTCCATTTGAAGGGCATTGGCCGGAGATATCAGACTATCTGATGACTAACCCGGGACTGGAGGCCAAGACGATATTTGAGGATCTGCAACGAAGGTATCCGGGCAATTGGCCTGATGGGCAGCTAAGAACGCTGCAGAGACGGATAAAAGTATACAGGGCGACTGACGGACCTGCCAAAGAAGTGTTTTTCCCGCAGATCCATAAGCCAGGAGAATTAGGCGAGTTTGATTTTACGAACATGAATGATATCGACATAACCATACAGAAAGAATTATTCAAGCATCTTATCGGCCATTTTGTGCTGACATATTCGAACTGGGAGCATGGCGAAATATGTTATTCCGAGAGTTTTGAGAGCCTGAGCGAGGGCGTACAGTGCTCCTTGTGGGAGTTAGGAGGCGTGCCATATAGCATGCGCAGCGATAACCTGTCCGCGGCTGTGCACAAAGATTGCAATCCCGAAGTATTCACAGAAAGATACAAACAATTATTAAAGCATTATGGGCTGACCGGCAATAAAATCCAGCCCGGCAGAGCTAACGAGAACGGCGATATCGAGCAAAGGCACAATCGCTTCAAGAAAGCGCTGACCCAGGCGCTGATGCTTAGGGGGAGCAGTGATTTTGAAAGCATTGATGACTACCGGTTATTTTTAAAAAAACTATTTGTCCAGCTTAACTCTGGCAGGAGAGAACGCTTAAAAGAAGAGCTGAATGTTCTAAGGCCTCTACCCTGTCGCAAGATAGATATACATAAGGTTTTTGAATTTACAGTCGGACCAAACAGCACGATACATATTCTGCATAACACATATTCAGTGAATAGCCGGCTCATCGGTGAAAAAATAAAGGCGTTGGCATATTCCGATCATATAGAAATATGGTATGCCCAGCGTAAAGTAGATACTTTACCCCGTATGCGCGGTGAGAAGAAACAACGTATTAATTACAGGCACATAATAGAATGGCTTGTACGTAAGCCGGGGGCGTTTAACAATTACAAATATCGTGAGGAGCTATATCCAAGCAGTCATTTTAGGATCGCGTATGATTCTTTAAAAGAACGAATCGGTGATAATGCCGGTAAGGAGTATCTTAAAATATTACACCTCGCGTTTGTAGAGGGCGAGGCGCGGGTGGAAAAAGCCATACAGGATATCACCGGTACGGGCGAAGCCATATCATCGGGATCTGTCGAATCATTGGTAAGAAAGATGGGAAATGGCATCATCACACCGGAAGTCGTCGTGGAAGACGTAGACTTAAGCAAGTATGATGCCTTATTATGTTCCGTCGTAGAGGAGGTAGGCATAAATGCGTAAAAAACTACCTGACGGAGCATTGGAAGAGTATTTAAATACGCTACACTTGACGACCATACGCAAAAGATACAGGGACATAATGGCTATGGCAAGCCGGGAGTCATTAAGTTATGAGGAATTCTTGCGCGAACTCTTAAGGGAAGAGACCGAGGCGCGGAGAGATCGTCGCTGTGAGAGGCTTTTAAAAGCCTCAAAAATACCGGTCGATAAAAATATGGACAACTTTGAGATAAAGAGACTGCCAACAAGGGCGACGCAACAAGTAAAAACGCTTATTACGGGGGGTTTTACGGATCATGCGGAAAATGTCCTGATATTTGGTAAGCCTGGGAGCGGGAAAACGCATCTACTATGCGCCATAGGCCAGGAAATAATCAAAAAAGAACGAAGCGTGTTATTCACCACCTGCAGCACGCTGGTGCAGGAACTGTTACTGGCAAAGCGGGATTTAAAATTGCCGGGTATGTTGAAGAAACTCTCGAAGTTTGACGCGTTGATAATCGATGAAATTGGGTATGTTCAGCAAGACCGCGAAGAAATGGAGGTATTATTCACTCTTATGGCCGAAAGATATGAGCGCGGCAGCATAATGCTGAGTAGTAACTTCTCTTTTTCGAAATGGGAAAAGATATTCAAGGATCCCATGGTAACGGCCGCGGCAATAGATAGGCTTGTGCATCACAGCGTGATCATGGAGCTTAATCTGGATAGTTATAGGATGGAGCACGCGAAGAATCACCGAAAATCATCCGGAGATATTAATGTCAATTAATAAGCTGAGATCATTGCTGTTTAAATTAAAACAAAGCGTAGGGGCGCGATTTATCGCGCCCGACGATAACGGGCTTGATAAATCAAGCCCCTACAGCTTGTTACAAATTCAAATCTCAAACAAAAATTATCGTCGTGAAAGGTTAGCTAATTTGGACACAAGTGAGCTGAGATATCAACATTATTAACAAAAAGAAAAAAAGAACCAAAAAAAAGGACTACTGTTGCTTTTTAACTTAAAACACCGGTAATTATAATTGTCGTCAATGGAAATAATAGTTGACGTTCATCAAGCTACGGACGCAAGTTAATTCACAGGTCACGGATGACTGGATAGTTCACTCGAAAAACATCTCTCGCAATCTTCGGCGCCCTGTTGTTGGCGATAATTAAAATGGGCCCAAAAATAATAACGGTGGTTCCTTTGAAGGTAAATAATAGCGTAGAGTTAGCTGGATCGCAAATAGGCTCCCCCCTGATAATCAATTAAAATTAAAAATCCCCTTCGGATTATTTTTTACTTCGATAAGACCTCCCTTCGCAGGTAATAAAACTCCCATTTAAACTCAGCCTGTCTAAAATAGCGGTAGCGGTAGAAGCCTCGAATATCTTCCCCCAATGAGATGGAATCAGATTAGTAGTGACAATAGTTGATACCAATTCTGAGCGTTTTGAGATAATCTGAAAAATGTCATTAGCCTGTTCCTGAGTTGGGAAGACATAGCCGAGTTCATCTAAGCATAAAAGCTTGACGGTGGAGTAATACAATAACATGGTGTGTTTGCTGGTTGAAGTTTTAAGTTTATTTACCAGATCAAAACAGCTAATAAAGGCTGTGGGTATGCTTTTTTGGATAGCTTTGTAACAGATAGCCGAGGCAAGGTGAGACTTGCCAACACCGCTGGGGCCGATCAGTACCAGATTTTTGATTTCTGTGTTCCAGCAAGATTCGCTAAAGCCCATAATTTCGCTGCGGAGTAGGTGGGGATTAAATTTCCAGTCAAAATCCTCTAGTCGTTTGATGCGTTTAATGCCGGAACGTTGCAATAAATAACGCATGCGCTTAACTTCTTTTGCTAAGGCTTCTTCCTTAAGAATCGGAAGAATGGTTTTAATTTGTTCCTCTGTCAGGGCGGAACAGTCAGAGACGAATTTAAGCTTTTCCCAAATCTGTTGAATTGGGGTCGTAGTCATTTAAACTCCTTTCTTCGTAGGTAAGGTTTAATAGTTTTTGATTTTGCGGCCAGAGAAGCGTTGACTCCTTAGGTTCAGGTAAATGTAAGAGGCTTCTGAGGGCCTTGATTTTAAAACAAGGCATAGAGTTAAGTTCCCTAACGGCCGAGATGAGCATGGCCCGGGAATGGGTTTTTGACAACGAGAAGAGTTCATAGGCCACCTGCATACGTTCATCATCGGTATCCTGCTTAGCGATAAAATCATTAAAAGCTTCATCCATGCCGGTTATCAATTGCAGAATACGCTGCATTTTAAAATTAGGGGTATGATTAAGAAGTCTTTCCGCGTGCAGGGGATTTTGAATTATCTGTTTTTTACCAAAGCTGCGTTTATGAGTGGCGACTTTTCCCCCTGACAGGGA
>PEYI01000068.1:4701-6118 GCA_002774445.1 Candidatus Omnitrophica bacterium CG08_land_8_20_14_0_20_41_16
TCAACTAACGCAGTTTTGGAGGCAACCGCCGGAATAATACGCCGTGGCGGATATGTCTCCTGCGGCAGACGAATCAGGCGTTCCTGGACAAATAGGTCTTTAGGAGTTTTGCCTGTGGAGCGATGTTCAGTGTTATTACGTTTCTCAAGCCACAAGTGGAATTTCCGGTTGAGATCATTAAGATCAATGAAAGTTTCGGCATAAAGGAATCCTCGGATATCCCGGATAAGCCGTTCCACGCGTCCTTTTTCGTTACCTTTATAAGGATTACATAGGTATATCGAGAAGCCATAAAACCGGGAAAAGTCCAAAAACTGCGGGTTATATTCAATTACGGGTGTGCGTTTAAGACACACACTTTTCAAGTTGTCATACCGATGGCAATGGGCTAATCCGCCAATATGCTTAAAACATTCAAGATGCCCGGCTAGGAAAAATTCAAAGGATGTCTTCGGATAAAAAATCCCCCAGGCATACCGGGAATAAGCTAAGATATAAACAAAACCCGCCACCTGGCCTAAGAGTTCGTGATTAAAGAAAAACCAGTCAACCTGGGCTTCTTCTCCCGGCAAAAAGACAAGAGGATGGTATACGTTTTCTTTAGGCTTACGGTATTCCCGCGAAAAGAGCACTACTGACGGATAGCTTCCTTGATATCCATAGGACTTCAACCGTTCATAAACCTGTAACGCTTTTAAATTGGGATATTGCTTATACCAATGTACTATCAGATGAATATAATCATCAATAACGGACTTCTTCGGAATCGGTTTGGCGGAGTTTGTCCCTTTTATTATCCGCCGGACACGCTTGCGCCCGATTCCCAATACGTTAGCTATCTGGCGCTGTGAGAGCTTTTCTACCTGCCGTAAATGTAAGATTCTTTGGTTAAGTGTTTCTTCATCCATAAGCCACTCCTGATTTGTTGGGTTATAATCCCACAGGGATAGTCCTTCCTATACCAATTTAAGGAAGGGACTAATCAAAATATCCCCGAGAGCTCATACAGTCTGCCCTTGGGTAGGCAATTAGCCACACGGTCAAGCTGTTTGCGATTATCCCATACAGAACCTGGCTTTGACAATAGGCTTGCTTTTGTCAAACGCACCATCAACCACTTAGACCCCTGTGCTAAGTAACACTTATCTGGTTTATCACCAACAAGTTGCGTCAATATCGACTTGCTTTTGTCAAACATCCGTTTGCCCCGGATCTTTTGCATCCTGACCTTTGTTTGATCACGATTTTCCTGCGCAAATTCAGGATTTGACGTTCGCCTTTGCCGGCTGTAATCAGGGCGGGCTTTATGCCAAAGACGTGATTGCTTGTATTGTTCTGCCAGGCAGTCAGGATTCCTTGTCCGCCAATCTAATTCATTCTGCCTTTGGCGTTGAGTTTGGCAGGCGGATTTAGAACA
>PEYI01000017.1 GCA_002774445.1 Candidatus Omnitrophica bacterium CG08_land_8_20_14_0_20_41_16
GTAAGTTATGTATTTTCAAAAGTTACATAAAAACAGTTTTTAAAAATAATCGGGAAGAAAAATACTTTTTAACAAAGTAATGACAGCTTTAATGCTGGTAAGTAGCAATGTATTTATGACATTTGCTTGGTATGGCCACTTAAAGAATTTTAACGATAAACCTTGGATCGTCGCGGCTATAATAAGCTGGGGTATTGCATTATTTGAATATCTTCTGCAAGTACCCGCAAATAGAATTGGGCATCAGGTGATGAGCCTCGGACAGCTAAAAATCCTGCAAGAGGTAATAACTTTATCAGTATTTGTGCCGTTTTGCATATTTTATATGAAGGAGGGCTTAAAAAAAGATTACCTCTGGGCAGCGTTGTGCATCTTAGCTGCGGCCTTCTTTATGTTCCGCGGATTATTAGCAAAGGTGTAGAAACAATTTCCAAAGTAATCTTAGGGAAATAAATGAAGATATGTTGACAAAATGTAGCTAATAGACGTAATTTATCGCCAATGTCCACCTCTCTTAGGTGGATGATCATATTTTCTGCCTTATCAAACTTCCACTTGTGGAATATTACTGCCCGTTCTTAGAGGGATCATCTTATTGATTTGTTGAATTTTTCTTTAGTTGTGGTATATTACATCTAATAATTTAGTATAAGTGGTCTGAGAATACATAAGTATTCTTGTATTCTTGGAGGAGTTTAGATGGTCGGGCCGCCATCTTGCACGCGAGTTCAGGATGGTTCTTTTATTGGGAGGATAAAAACATGTTAATGAGATTGATGGGGATTGCCTTGTTTGCTTTAATTATAAGTGGTTGCGCAACAGGCTCAAAAAAACAAACAACGCAGCAATCAGACTATCAGGGGCCTTCGCAAACATACCAGCAAAATACTTCTTCTTGGGATTATGAAGACGTTCAGCCAGCCAAAAGCACAACATATTCCGCTCCTGTTAATTTAAGTGCGAGGCAGATTCAAAAGGCATTAAAGAGCGCCGGTTTTTATCAAGGGTCTGTTGATGGCAAGCTTGGACTTAAAACAAAAGAAGCCATTATTAAGTTTCAGAAAGCAAATGGCCTTAAGGCTGACGGGATTGTTGGAAAAAGAACTTCGGTGGAATTAAATAAATATCTATCCCAATAAAAAATGAAAAATAAATTAATAATTATTACGATTCTTATGGTTTCTATGTTATCCGGATGCACCTATATCCAGAAAGCCAAAAGAACCGACGAGTTAGAAATAGAGAATGCTAACTTAAAAAATAGGGTTGCTCAACTTCAGAAAGATAAAACAAAGGAAGTCCGTCAAGTTTACGAAGAGAAAGGTAAGGAACTTTCTGAGCTTGAGCGGGCAAAAAAAGAGTTAGAGGACTCACTTAAAAAAGAAATCGGGGAGTATAAGGCAAAGTTACAAATGACCGAGCGCGGCCTGGTGATTACTTTTGTTTCCGAGATATTCTTTGATTCAGGTAAAGACAAAGTAAAAGAGAATGGTAAGATTACGCTTGATAAAGTTGCTGAAGTTTTGAATAGGGATGTTCCCAATTCAAATGTAGCTATTGAAGGCCATACTGATAATGATCCGATCAAATATTCGGGATGGAGGTCGAATTGGGAGCTTTCCTCGGCCCGCGCATTGGCAGTATTGCATCATCTTATCGGCGAAGGTAAAATTAGGCCACAGCGTCTTTCCGCAAACGGCTATGGAGAATTTCATCCGGTAGCGCCGAATGACACAGTGCAGAATAAGCAGAAAAATAGGAGAGTGGAAATCGTGATTTTACCTTCTAAATTAAGCAAGGTAAAACCGCAATAAAATTAGAGGTCATTATTTATGAGAAGAGTTCTTTTGTTTATTTTACCCATTTTAATTATTGTTTCCGTTGCATTTACGCTTTTTGGTTTTTTTCAGGCGCGCTTAGAAGAAGAGAAGCTTACTGACGACTTAAAGCGAAAAGCCAGGACCGTTGCCGAAAGCATGGAATTATCGGTGAAACATGTGCTTTTAGGCAATGATTTAAAAAATGCAAATTATCTTACGGAGAAATTTGAGACTCGGGAAAGATTGCAGGGCTGCGCTATCTACGATAAAGACGGGAATATAATCGCGCTTACTAAAAGATTCGCCGATTGGAAAGAAAAAGACAAGTCTTATATTAAAGATATTATAGCCAATAAGATTCCGCGGGGAGAGTTAGAGAAATTCAAAGACTACCAAGTCTACAGCTATATGCTTCCCATAGTTGATAATGAGGGGCAGTTTTTGGGAATGGTTGAGGTTATACACGACACTTCCTATGTCTTTGCGAGGTTAACTGAGCTTTGGAGGCGTATCAGTTCAACGTTAATAATTTTAGTTGTGGTTATTTTTGTTTTATCCATTCTTCTGCACAGGCAGATTTTTGCTCTGCCGATACAGCGCTTAACGGATTGGTTTAAGTTTTTCCAGAAAGGCGAAACTGACGAAGCGCATCCGATTAGAGAAAAAGGGGATTTAGGTAAACTTGCTAGTGAAGTTGAGCAGGTGGCATTGAGTTTAAGAGTCGCACGCAGGACGATTTCAGATGAAGCGCAGGCGCGTCTGGAAAAAGAAGAGATTTGGACAGAAGTAAAATTAAGGGATTTGATCCGCGCCAAATTAGGCGAGAAAGCTTTATTTGTAGTTTCTAACCGTGAGCCGTATATGCATATAATAGATGAAGAAACTGGCTCAGAAAAATGCATAAGGCCGGCTAGTGGAGTGGTTACTGCAATCCATCCTATTCTTGCCGCCTGCGGGGGAACTTGGATTGCCCATGGCAGTGGTAATGCTGATAGGAAATTTGTTAATTCTAAAGATAAGCTCGGCGTGCCCCCTGAAGACAATCGGTATATTCTTAAAAGAGTCTGGCTTAATAAAGAGGAGGAGCAAGGTTATTATTATGGTTTTTCTAATGAAGGACTGTGGCCTTTATGTCATAACACTCATACGCGCCCTGTTTTTAAAGAATCTGATTGGCTGATGTATAAAAAAGTAAATCAAAAGTTTGCGGACAGTGTTTTGAGTGAGTTGCCAGCGAGTAATCCGTTTATATTTGTACAGGATTATCATTTTACTCTTCTGTCCAAGATGATTAAAGATAAGCGTCCAGATGCGAAGATAGCTTTATTTTGGCACATACCTTGGCCTACCCCAGAAGCTTTTATGATTTGCCCTTATCAAAATGAAATTCTTGAAGGCATGCTAGGATCAGATTTAATTGGTTTTCATGTGCAAAATCATTGTAATAATTTCCTCGATACTGCTAATCGCCTACTTGAGTCACGCATAGACACCGAAAAATTTAGTGTTGTGCGTTCAGGGAAAGAGACTTTTATTAGGGCTTTTCCTATAAGTATTAACGCGCGCATAGGTGATGGTTCATTTAAGGTTGACCCGATAAGGGAGGTAGAAAAGCTAAAGAAAGAATTTGAGCTTAATGATAAAATTGTCGCAGTGGGCGTAGATAGGATTGATTATACTAAAGGTATAGTTGAAAGAATCTTAGCGCTAGACAGATTTTTAGAGAAGTATCCTGAGTATAAAAAGAAATTTGTTTTTATCCAGTTGGCTGCCCCAAGCCGTACGCACATTAAGCGTTATCATGACTTAATTGGTGAAATTGATGAATTGGTTGAAAAAATTAATTGGAAACATATAGACGGGAATTGGAAACCGATAATCTATCTTAAAAAATATTTCTCTCAGGATGATATCCAGCCCTATTATAAACTAGGCGATATTTGTATCGTTAGTTCACTGCATGACGGGATGAATTTGGTGGCTAAAGAATATGTGGCAGAGAGGGATGATTTATCTGGGGCTTTAATCTTAAGTCAATTTACAGGGGCATCGCGTGAACTCACTGATGCCATTCTGGTCAATCCGTATTCGATTGAGAAGTTTGCTGACAGTATCAAGTTGGCAATCCAGATGCCCAAGGAAGAAAAACAAAGACGAATGGAAAATATGCGTAAGGTGATCGCCGAAAATAATATTTACCGCTGGGCAGCAAATATTATTACTGAAATGGTTGCTTTAAAGAAAATATAACTTGTGAGGTATAAATGAATAAAGGCTTGCTTTTAAGATTCGCTAGTTTAGCGGAAATATTTATGCCCATGATTATTTTTCTGGTAGTTTTGTTTATAGGGTTTATTGTTAAGAAGATAATTTTCAATCGTCTTTCACATTGGGCTAAAAAAACATCTTCGCAACTGGATGATATTGTCGTGCAAGCAGCTAAAAGCCCGTTTATGGTTTTATGTTTGATATTGGCTTTGTATTTTGCGTTGCAATTTTCAAAACTTCCAGAAAATATTGTGCATCTTATGAGCAAGAGTATTCTTATTCTAGGAATAATTTCTGTAGTATTGGCATTAGCGAATTTATTATCCGGGTTAATAAAATTTTATGCTTCTAGAATTGATTCTGCCTTGCCTGTTACTAGTCTCACCCAGAATATTGCCAGGATTTTTGTTTTCTCTATTGGCGCGTTAATAATTCTTAACAGTTTAGGAATATCTATAACTCCGATATTGGCAACTTTAGGCGTGGGAGGTTTAGCAGTTGCATTGGCGCTCCAGGATACCTTGTCCAATCTTTTCGCCGGTTTTCATATTACTGTTGCTAAGCAGATAAGAGTTGGTGATTATATTAAACTGGAAACAGGAGAAGAAGGCTATGTGGTTGATATTAACTGGCGTTCGACAGAGATCAAAATGTTGCCTAATAATATTGTCCTTATTCCAAATGATAAATTAAATAAAGCCATTGTTACGAACTATTATTTACCTGATAAGGAGATGGCAGTTTTAGTGGATTTGGGGGTACATTATAAAAGTGATCTGGAGAAAGTAGAACGGATTACTTGTGAAGTAGCAAAGTCAGTTATGATAGAAATAAACGGTGGGGTTGCTTATTTTGAGCCATTTATCCGCTATAATACTTTTGGCGATTCTAGTATAAAATTCACAGTTATATTAAGGGTTAAGGAATTTGTTGATCAATATCTGATAAAACATGAGTTTATTAAGAGGTTACATAAACGGTATATTCAAGAAGGCATTAATATTCCTTATCCGATAAGGGCGATAAACTACGAACAAGAGAAAATAGCCTAATATAAAATGCGAAAAGTTATTTCGGAGAACAATATTTATCGCTGGGCAGGCAATATTATTACGGAACTGGCCGCGCTAAAAAAAGTTTAGATTTTAAGGGGTGAAATATGCAAGTAAAAGAGGTGATGTCAAAAGAGGTAATTACCGTAAAACGCTCCACGACCCTAAAGCAGCTGTTAGAGATATTTGCTAAATTTCATATATTCCCTTTGGTGCCTGTTATTGGAGAGGATAGCTGTCTTGTAGGCATTGTTTCTTTCCGTAATCTCATTAATGTATTTCAGTTACGTCAGCCAGAGATACTGAAAGCCGTGCCTTTTTTGGACGAGGAACAAGAAGACATATTCAAAGTAGAGTTTACTAAAGAGATGGGCAACTTAGTGGTGGCTGAGGATATTATGGAGAGCAAGTTTATTACTATACGAGAGGATACTTCTTTAGAAGAGGCTTACAAACTGATGAATCTGCATCTTAAAGAAGAATTTCCAGTGGTTGATAGAGCCGGTAAATTAGTAGGAATGATTGGTATATTTGATATCATCCGGTATGTTTTTCGTCAGGAGGGCGTTATTTAAGTGAATCCCGCACCTTCTTCGTATTCAAAATACTCAGATGTATTTAAGATGTATCGGGATTGTCTCTTAAAGGTTCAAAGCCAGTTAAAATTAGAATCGAGAAAGAGTTTAAATAGATGGAGAGTATTGAATAAAAAAGAAGGTGCGGTGTGAATACTATATTAGGATTGGGTTTTATTCTAATTGCAGGTTTATTTTCAGCAAGACTGATAAACAAGATTAGATTCCCTGCAGTAACCGCCTATCTTTTATTAGGTATTCTTATCGGACCTTCGATTCTAAATCTAACCTCGCAAGA
>PEYI01000014.1 GCA_002774445.1 Candidatus Omnitrophica bacterium CG08_land_8_20_14_0_20_41_16
CGCATTTAAATTCTTAAAAACCTCTTTACTTATACAAAGAAGCTTCGTTAACTTTCCTTCATAGGGGAGGGGGTAACGATCTATGGTATCATTCCCATCAATCAGGAGATATCTCTTGACTTAAGGCCATTTTATATTATTATTAAACAAATACATATAAGGCCTCTACAAAGAAGTAGGGGTTTTAAGGTAGCGCCAGGGAAGAGTAGCGGACAAAGACGTCTGATAACTTAAGGCGTTTCTTTTTTTAGCACTGAGTGTACTATTATTATGCAGATATTGCACTTATAATAGACACCCGGCCTTACCTTACATGTACCACGCCATATTGGAATGGGGGGTACGCCGTCTACTGCGGCGATAGGCCGGTAACGCAGAAAGCGGACACTCACTCGCCCATCCAATTGGGCGAGGTGTGTGCCCTTTCTGGGCAATACCTGGCCTTAAAGGATGGGCCCAGTATGCACTTACTGTGCAAGGAGGTTAGAGATGATTCAGTGGCCAAAATCAAATGATGCTTTAGGAACAGTAAATAGGGGTAACCCCTGTGAATCGGGGTTGTGCACGCTTTGCCGCGTAGATTGTATGGGTAAATGCGAAACTTGGCTTTCCAGTCTGAGGGGAAGGAAATTGCTCTATCCCAGGGATTATAGCTTTACCACCGCAGGAGCTAACAATACGACCCATATCGGAGTTTCTTATAATTCTCTGCGTATAAATGGGTATAATTATGGCGCTACTGGTTTGCCTAAGGGTTTATCTAACTCTGAAGATGAGTGTATCTTCCCTAACGTAAGCCTTGAAGGTGAATTTGGGCAGGTGATAAAGACAAAATTTAGGATTCCGGTAATGACCGGGGCATTAGGTTCAACCTTTGTTGCCGCTAAATATTGGGAATCTTTTGCTATCGGCGCAGCCTTAGTGGGTTTTCCGATTGTAGTGGGTGAAAATGTAGTGGGGATTGACCAGAAAGCAGAGCTCAAGAATGGTAAGATAATTAAGGCCCCGGAATTAGATAGAAGGATTGATACATTTTTACGTTACTATAATGGTTATGGCGTGATAATTATCCAGATGAACGTAGAAGATACGCGTAATGGCGTTGCCGAGTATGTTATAGGTAAATATGGGGATAAGGTAATTATCGAGCTTAAATGGGGACAGGGCGCAAAATGCATCGGAGGCGAAATACAGGTAAACAGCCTTGAGTATGCCCAGTTCTTAAAGAAAAGAGGTTATGTGGTTGATCCGGATCCCACCCTTCCCGAGGTTCAAGAGGCATTTAAACGCGGCGCAATTAAGTCTATTGCCCGCCACAGCCGTATGGGTTATACCAGCCTATCAACAGAGAAGGCAGTGGAAGACAATTTTATGAAAGCGGTAAAATACCTGCGTAAGATCGGATATAAGAGGGTATCTTTAAAGACCGGTTCTTACGGTATGGAAGCTTTGGCAATGTCCATAAAATATGCTACTGATGCAAAGCTTGACCTATTGACTATTGATGGTTCAGGTGGCGGTACAGGGATGAGCCCTTGGAATATGATGCAGGCTTGGGGTGTCCCTTCTATACTCTTGCATGCTAAGACATATGAATACGCCAAGATCTTAGAGAGGAAAGGCAAAAAGGTAGTGGATATGGCTTTTGCCGGAGGATTGGCGCGGGAAGATCATATCTTTAAAGCGCTGGCATTGGGCGCGCCATTTACTAATCTTGTTTGTATGGGCCGCGCATTGATGATACCCGGATATCTGGGCTCGAATATTGAAGGTGCCTTAAATCCCGCAGTGAAGGCAAAGGTCAGCGGAAGCTGGGATAAGCTTCCTGCCTCTGTAACTGAGTTTGGGACAACGCCTGAAGAAATTTTTGCCGGATATTACGATGTGATGAAAAAAGTCGGCAAAGATGAGATGAAGAATATCCCGCTTGGCGCGGTAGCGGTATGGACCTTGGCTGATAAATTGGCCGCGGGAGTTCAACAGTTAATGGCCGGGACGAGAAGATTTACCCTCAAGGCGATTACCCGCGATGATATCTTCTCGGCAAACCGCGAAACCGAAAAAGAAACAGGAGTACCTTTTATTACTGATGCAGCTGATGATAAAGCTAAAAAAATCCTAAAAGGTTAAGCCCTGTTTTTAGTTGCAGCACGTAAGGCCCCGCTTAAATCTTAAAACCGGGCCTTTTTTTATTGCAGGGCAGTAGTTTTAGCAGTAATATAAGCTAATGAACAAAGAAGAGGCATTGCATGAATTCATCAAGGGTTTGCGTATAGCATTTAATAATTCCTTAGCCTATCCGCGCCGGCATCCTTATTTTCTTAAGTCCGTAGAGGAGTTTAAGGTTAAGATAGCAGTGCTTTTTAATTTCTTAAATCCCATAAAAATTAATATTACTCCGGAGTCCCTATTTATAGATGGTAAATATTGGGCTAAGCCTCTTATATACGTTGAGTTAGCCCAGATTTTACACCAGCGTAAGATTAAGGCAATAGAATTAAGGCCCGGTTTAGATACTAATGAGTTAGTGGATTTACTTTGCGCAGTAGCTCTCTCGCCAAAAGATGTTATTAAAAACGGTGGTTTAGGTGTTATATTAAAGAAAGCTGCGACTGCGCATATTTCTGTAGAAGAATTGGATTATTCTACTTTACTTCACGAGCAAGGCAAAGAAGACCCCGGTGATATATGGCGTTATCTTTTTAAGGGAATAATTGAAAACAAAGACGCTAATGCGATTAATGAAATTGCGGATAATTTCTCTAGTGGTTTAAAGAATATAAATGTTAAAGATATCCCTTTCGATGATAAATTAAAACAGGGCCTGATTGATTTCCTGCGCTATCTTAAAAAAAATAATAAGGATAAATTCTCTAAGTGCTCAAGCGAACTGTTTAATTATCTGGCTAATTCTAAATACGCTGCGCCTGAAGAAGATATTCAATCTTTAAAGGCTCTATTTAAGGATTTAGATGAGAACGATTTCGCGCATATATTATGCTCACAAATATCTAAGAAAGGGCATGTTGATTTTTTAACCCTCGACTTATTTTTAAGATTTTCCCAAGAGGCGGACTCGGATAAGATAGCGTCTATCTTATCTAAGAATACCGAAGTAAGGTTAGCCTTAAAGAATAATCCTCTTTTAGCCAAGACGATTAGTGATCTTCTCTCTAATCCTGATTCCCAGAATATCTCTGCGGTATACCGCAACACCCTTATTTCTTTGCTTAAAAATAGCTCCACTCAGGGAAACTTCATTTTTGATGCTAACGAGTTACATATTAATTACTGTTTTGTCTTGCTTAATCTTTTTAATCAGGAAAAGGAGAGCGCAAGGGCAAGTTTGCTATTAACAAGATTGGATAAGGAATGGAACTTTATAATCAAGAATAAAGATTATGAATATATAAAATATCTTTTAGATGCACTTGGTGATAAGCAAAAAGAGGAAGCGAATCCTTTGGACAGTATAGGAAAGTATAAAATACTTTCCTATACTGCTGAGGATGGTTCGGAAGGGTTGCAGGCAACCCTTCCGAGGGGTAACAGCGAGCCGAAGGCGAGCGCCATAGGGGCGGAGCCCCTTTGGACAAGAAAGGTTATGACGAATCCGCCGAAGGCGGGTGAGGAATTTTCTTGCGCATTGGATAATTTTAAGAATAAAATATCCGATTTTATAGAGGATAACATTTGGGATGAAGATTTTAATGCCGGCTTAGATCATCTGGCAGGGTTATTAGAGAAAAGCCATAAAGGCAGCCAGTTTTACCTTGATAAAATGTTTCAGGAAGGCAAACTGAGTGTTCATGGGGTAAGGTTATTCTTAAAGTTTTTTCCTGCCGAGCTTAATCATTTCTACGCCGGAGTTGAGGCTAAACGTTATGACTTGGAATACTCAAGCCGTATTGTCGAGATGCTCGTAGGCCTAAGAACTAATTTGTCACTGGTAATATTAGAGCATATATATTCTTTTGCTAATGAGATAATCAAAGGCGAAATACTAAAGGCTATGCGGGGTTTACCTGAATTTGATAAAAAGTTTCTATTTGTTGTACTCAAGGGGAAACAAAGGGCCTTAAAGAAAGAGGCGCTTAAGGTATTATTAAGGGATGAGGGAGCAAGAAAGGACGCCTTCGGTATTCTTTTGAAGTTGGGTAGCCCCTGGGGGAGTAGGAATAAGGTAATATTAGAGAATATGGCGATTATAGGAGAACTGGGTTTGAAAGAAAGTATTGAGTATTTAATTCCTTTTACTAAGATGAAATTTTTTTGGCGCGCGCCTTTAAAAAATAAAGCGCTAAATATCTTAGAGAGCTGGAAATGAGCCCCGCCCCTCCTTAGGGGCTGGGGTATAAATTGGGGGAGGGGCGGGGTGAAGGAGAGGATAGAAGTATCTTTTAGGGATTTTTTAGGGGCAATACAAGCAGCTTTGCTTTATGGAGCAGGGCACCCCATCGTTAAAAAAGCGATAGAAAAGGCGCATCAGAGCATAACGGATTGTTTAACGGAGAAGGCAGAGCTTACTATTGGAATAATCGGCGAAGAGCTTGCTTTTGAGAAAGAGATATTTTTTGATTTAAGTAAATTGGCGAAGCCGGGTATAACTTATCTTAAAGATAGGAGTATTGAGAAAATTACTTTTAAGAGGGGGTTCCAATTAGTTGAGCTAGAGAAATTTATTGTTTTTTTGGTTATGCCTAAAGAGGATGTCAAGAAAGATCTGGGTGATTATCTTAAGTTTATGGGGGTGCATAATATAATCGCCGGCAAGGTAGGGGTGGTTTCTAAGGCGGCTGAGCAAGCCTTGCAGCAGGCTTTAGACAGGAAGGGATTATATGAGCATTCTCTTGAGGAAATTTCCCAGCCTTTAATTGGCATATTAAACAGGGAGGCAATTGACGGCTTGGCCTTAAAACTTGCTATAAATAATATTGTTGATAAATTAGGCACGCAGTATCAGCAGCTGTTAAAGCTTGATACATTAAAAAGATATGATTTAGGGACATTCACCCACCTTATTAATGTTTCTATATTAAGTATGTATTTTTCTTCCAAGATTGGCTTTACTAAGGAGATAGTCTTGGATATAGGCTTGGCCGCTTTATTTCATGATATTGGTAAACTTTATATATCGCGTAAGATCATCAGAAAACCCGGGCAGTTAAGCTCTATGGAATTTTCCCAGATGGAGAGCCATACTGTATTAGGTTCAGCATTGCTTTTGCAATACATTGATACATTAGGAATCATGCCTGTGGTAGTCAGTTTTGAGCATCATTTGAGATGTGATTTAAGCGGATATCCAAAGGCCGCTTTTCCTAAGAAGCCGCATATTATTTCGCAGATTGTCTCTATATGCGATACTTATGACGCGCTTTCAGCGAGGAGGAGTTATAAGGTAGATTATCCTCCGGATATGATTTATAATCTTATGATGCGCGGTAAGGGGACTACATATGCCTCTTCTTTATTAGAAAAGTTTTTCCAGTTAATCGGTGTCTGGCCCATAGGATCAATTGTATCTTTAAGCGATAAAAGAACAGCAGTGGTTGTTGATGAGAATCAGGACGATATATTTTCACCCATAGTAAAGGTGATTTATCCCGAAAAAGAAGAAGTAAAAATAGACTTAAAAGGTAATAAAGATGGTTTAAAGATAGAACGCTATCTTAATCCCCGGAGAGAAGGGAAAGATTTCCTGCATTTGATTTGACACCTTTTAAGAAAATAGTATACTCAAATGGCAGTTCAAGGTAAAAGAGTTTCTTAAGAAAATTAACAAAGCAGCGATGAATAAATACATATTTGTGACAGGGGGGTTATCTCAAGCTTGAGCAACGGGATTGCCGCTGCTTCTATAGGTAAGTTCCTTGAAGTAAATGGCCTTAAGGTAGCCTTTATGAAATTAGACCCTTTATGCCGATAAAATTAAAATTCTTAGGCGGGACGGGAACAGTTACCGGATCAAGCCACTTGATTACCGCCGGTAAAACCGAGATTTTGCTTGACGCCGGGTTATTCCAGGGGCATCGCGATGAGTTCTATAAAGTTAATACCACATTTGATTATAACCCGCGTTTGATTAATGCCCTTATTTTATCCCATGCCCACATTGACCACTGCGGGAATATCCCCAACTTAATCAAGGGGGGCCTGCGTTGTAAGATTTATACTACATCCGCGACAAAAGATTTAGCGGGATTAATGCTTGAGGATTCAGGAAAAATTCAGGAAGAGGACATAAAGTACCTTAATAAGATAAATAGAAGAATAGGCCTAGCTGCGAGAGAACCCCTTTATACCAAGAAAGAGGCATCCCGGGCAATCAAGGCCTTCAGGCCAATTTCTTATAATCAGAAGTTTTGCGTGGCTAAGAATGCCTATGTAACGCTTGTAGATGCCGGCCATATATTGGGTTCAGCGATAGTTATCTTGGATGTTAAAGATGAAGGGCAAGATATCCGTTTAGGCTATGCCGTAGACTTAGGCAGAAGAAGCCTTCCCTTGCTTAATGACCCGGTTATACCTAAGGGTTTGGACTATCTTATTATAGAGAGCACTTATGGCGGCAGGCTGCACGCGCCTATTGGAGAAACGCAGTCAAAATTAAGAGAGGTAATATCGCGTACCTTGCGCAGGGGGGGTAAAGTGCTTATTCCTTCATTTACCCTTGAGCGCGCGCAGGAAGTAGTTTATTTCTTAAACAAATTGCTCAAAGATAAGCTTATTCCTTCCGTTCCCATATATGTAGATAGCCCGTTAGCTACGGATATTACCGGGGTGTTTGAACATCATCTTGAGTGCCTTGATGAGCAAACGCGTTCTGACATCGCAAGAGGAAACAACCCATTTGAGTTATTGAATTTAAGATTCATCCGTGGGCAAAATGAGTCTAAGGCCCTAAACGCGGATAAGCGGCCGATGATTATTATTGCCGGCAGCGGGATGTGCGAGTCAGGAAGAATCCTGCATCATCTTCAGAATAACATTGAAGATAGCCGTAATACGATCATTGTGGTAGGTTACATGGCCAAGGATACCTTAGGCAGGAGAATTGTAGATAGAGAGAAGTTCGTGCGTATATTCGGCGTAGAGTACGAATTGAACGCGGAAGTAGCGATTATTAACGCTATGTCCGGCCATGCGGACCAAAAAGAACTTTCCGAATTTGTAGCGGGATGTTTACCTTTAAAGCGCGTATTCTTAGTCCACGGGGAAGAAGAGCAGACTAAGGCCTTATTCGATCTCCTTATTCAGCAGGGGCTCAATGCCTATATTCCGTCTAAGGGAGAAGAAGTGTTGCTAGATTGATAATTGCGTGGTAATATAATTCCCTTAATATTTTAGTGTAAGTAAGCTTTTAATAAGGAGGTAATATAATGACAGGCGGATTTTCAACACCCAAGAAAGACAAGGCAAATAAGGTTTCTGGTGGCATGTGGGTTAAGGCCGGGCAGATATTGGTAAGAGGAGTGGATACTTATAAAGCCGGAGCCAATGTCAAGGGCCCAGGCACGCTTTTTGCTTTATGCGATGGTAAAGTTTATTTTACCCGCAGGAAAACTAGCCATGGTAAGTTACACACATTTGTGAATATTGAGCCTACCAAAAAATAGTTTTTTACGGGTCCTGGCACGGGGCGTTTCTTGCGCTCACGCGCTGCGAAGCATCCCCGTGCCACCCGTAAAAATTAATCCCATATTTTAGATTATGCAGGATAAGGCAAAGCGTCATTCCAACATTAAATACAGCATCAGTATTGTTGGCACGGTCTATACCCTGATCCTGCTTTTTCTATTCTTAAGGCTTGGTTTTTCTAATAGCCTTTCTCTTTGGTTAATTAATCATATATCCGGTTTCTTAGTATTACCTGCCTACTTAATCTCGGTCTCTCTGGGGTATTATCTTCTGGATTTTCCGCTTAATTTTTATCAGTCCTATACCTTAGAACATAAATTTTCTCTATCTACACAAAGCCTTAAAGACTGGCTTAATGACCAATTTAAAGCGGGCGCTATTTCTTATATAATTGGGCTTATCCTGATTTCCATTTTTTATCTGGCCTTACATAATTTTCCTAATAGGTGGTGGTTAGTTATTTCGGCATTTTGGATCTTTTTTAGCATAATTCTGGCTAAAATAATGCCAGTAGTTATAATCCCCTTGTTTTTTAAATATAAAAAGCTCTCTGATAATCTTTTAAGAGAGAGGATTATGCGGCTGGCAGAGAGGATGAAGATTAACCTTATGGACTGTTTTGAGATAGATTTCAGCAAGAAAACTTTAAAGGCGAATGCGGCTTTTGTTGGCATGGGTAAAACGCGCCGGGTACTTTTAGCCGATACGCTAAGGGACAAATACAGCCATGACGAAATAGAAGTAATTTTGGCGCATGAATTCGCGCATTATCAATTAAAGCACCTGCTTAAACTGATAGTGATTAATTCTTTTACTACATTTATAATTTTCTATGCGGTCTTTAAAACAAACGCTTATGCTCTAAGATTATTTAATATCTCTTCGTTATCTGATATCGCTTCGTTACCGTTAGTTCTTATTTACTTTATGGTTTTTGGGATAATCATTCAGCCGTTGGAGGCATTTATCAGCAGGAGTTTTGAGAGGAGCGCGGATTCAAAGGCAATAGAGGTAACCGGGCTAAAAGATTCCTTTATCTCTACTATGAATAAATTTGCTCAGCAAAATCTCGCCGATAGAAATCCGCATCCGATAATCAAATTCTTCTTTTTTGACCACCCGCCGATTGACGAGCGGATTAAGATGGCTAAGTTATTTTAAGAAGTCGAGTATAATTTTGGCGGCGCGGGAAGCGGCTCCGGATGCGCCAAGGGAAGATTTGATTTTAGCGAGATTGGCTTTTATAGATTGTAATTCTGCAGGATTTTTTAAGGTTCCCAAAACAGAATTTGCGATTTTTTTTGGGGATGCCCCGAATTGGATAAATTCGGGGATTATTTTTTTACCCGCCGCAATATTTACCATTCCGATATAAGGCACTTTAATCTGCGGGCGGTATAAGAGATAATTTAAGAGGCTGGTTTTGTAAATCAAAAAGAAAGGTTTCCCCATTATGGCCGTCTCTAAAGTCGCCGTCCCTGAACAGATTAGGCAAAAATCCGCAATATTCATACAGTCATAAGGTCTGTCTTCAACAATTTTTAAATTCAAATGGAAACATTTGATTAGGGAGTTATAAATATTCCATTCAACTTGGAGAGGTTTAGCAATTACGAACTGCGCGTTTAATTCTTTGGCAATGAGTCTGGCGCTTTTAAGCATAACCGGTAGTATTCTTTTTATCTCTTGCTTCCTTGAGCCGGGTAAAAGGGCAATGGTAACTTTGGCGCTAGATAACTTTAGATTACGTAATAATTCTTCTTTTGGCATGGTAGGTTTTACAATATCCAACAGGGGCTGCCCTGCCCAATCAGCATCTATGCCGTATTTTTGATAGAATTCCCGTTCAAATTTAAAGAGGACGATGATTTTTTTTATGTATTTCTTCATCGTTTTTATCCTGCCTGGCCGTGAAGCCCAGACTTGGGGGCTGACATAATAAATTGTAGGTATGGCATTATTTATTGCCTTGGCCAACCTTAAGTTAAATCCGGAGAAGTCCACAAAGATTATGGCATCCGGGTTATCTTTTTTGATTTTCTCAAGGATTGTTTTTTTTAAGGCAAGGAATTTGGGGATTTTCTTTAAGACATCAAAGAGCCCCATTACCGAAAGGCCTTTAATATCGTAAAAGACTTCCGCGCCTGCTTTTTTTAGGAGCCCTGAGCCGATGCCGGTAATTTTTATTTCGGGATTTAATTTTTTAATCGCGCCGGCTAAACCGGCGGCGTGTAATTCGCCTGAAGGCTCTCCGCAGATAATTAGGAAGTTTTTTTGTCTCATTTATTCTTACGCCATATCTGTTTTTGGATTTCCAGTGCCACTTTTAGGGCTTCGCGGGCAACTGGGCCAGATACAAGCGGCTCCCTGCCTTTAATTACGCAATTAATAAAGGATTCCAATTCTTTTTGCAGGGGCTGTTCTTTCTCAATCGGCAGGCTTTCTTTTGAAATTTTCAGGAATGCTTTACGGTACACCCATGCTTCGGCATTTTTATAATCCAGCGATATATAAGTATTTTCCTGAAAGATGCGAATTTTACGCATTGGTTCGTCGGAGACGCGGGATGCAGTGAGGTTTGCTACGCAGCCGTTCTTAAAAGTAATTCTTGCGTTGGCAATATCCTCAAAAGGGGTAAGGACATTTACGCCCACAGATTCAATTTTTTCTATCGGGGAGGCGACTAACCCTAAAATTATATCAATATCATGAATCATAATATCTAAAACTACCCCGATATCAAGAGAGCGGTTAGGAAAGGGGGAGAGGCGGTGGCATTCGATAAATTTAGGGTCTTTGATTATTTTTTGGGTAGCGCTGAAAGCAGAATTGAAGCGTTCGATATGGCCGACTTGTAGAGTTAATTTATTCTTTTCGGCTATTTTTATGAGGCTATCGGCTTCTTCTAGGGTTGGGGTAAAGGGTTTTTCTACTAAGGTGTGGATACCTTGATTTAGGAAATCCGCAGCTACTTTGTAATGTGATTTTGTAGGGGTAGCTATGCTTACGGCATCTACCTTACCAAAAAGTTCGCTGTAATTAAGATGCCCGCAAACTCCCAGGGACTCAGATATTTCTTTAAGCCTGGCTTTATCTGTATCGCAGACGCCAACAAGCTCGCAATTAATCAATTCTTTATAAACCCTAGCATGGACACTGCCTAAATGCCCAACGCCTACTACGGCGATTTTTAGTTTACCCATGAAAAGAATCATAGCAAATCGCTTGTCCCGTTGCAACATAAATCTTGCGTCTGCTATAAGAATGCCTTTGTCAAGCTTCTCGCTCAAGTCGTACTTTTCGCCTCTGCGAAAAGTACCCCATTCGCTTGAAGCTTGTCAGGGTCATTCTTACCAAGGCAGGACCCGCTAAAAGCGGGTAAGAGAACGGCTTAAACGGGAAGCTTGGGCGGAGGCGTTTTTAATAAAAAATTGAAATGGAGGCTCGACAAAAGTTAATTACTATGATAAAATAACTTTTCTTTGAGGGTAATTAGATCCCGCCTCAGAAGCTATGCCAAAATTCTCTACGATAATTTTGGCATATTCGGCGGGATTTCGTTAAACCAAAACATAAGGTGCTCAAGATGCGTGATTACTTTAAGTTACTAAGATTTATCCGGCCATATCTGGGCCTTTTTTCCATAGCTACCGTATGCATGGTTTTTTCTGCTATATTTGACGGCGTATCCTTGGCGATGATAGTCCCTTTGGCGGATAAAGTCCTCACGAATAAAAAGATTATTATCCCCGTCAAATTGCCGGATTTTTTAAGCAGGTTTATTGATAAGATAAATAATATACCCGCGGAAGTTCTTTTAGGTTATATGGCCGTAGGGATTGTGCTGCTTTTCATTATTAAAGGCCTATTTAATTTCTTGCAGGATTATTTTATGTCAGATGTCGGGCAGCGTATTGTAAGGGATATTAAGGCTAAGCTTTACGCCAAATTCCAAGAATTATCCATAGATTATTTTACCCACAAGCGCGGCGGAGAGATGATTTCTCGTATCACTAATGACGCTAAGGTGGTGGAGAATGCTGTTTCATACGGTTCAACGGATTTAGTCTATCAGGGCCTGCAGGTGGTTATATTTTTCTCCCTGACGATGTTTATATACCCTAAGTTTGTGATATTTATCCTTCCTCCGTTAACGATTTTAGGTTTCCTGATTTCTAAAGTAGGCAAGAAACTCAGGAAATTATCCAAGAGTTCACAGGAAAAGGCGGCAGATATAAACTCCGTGCTTTATGAGACGATTATCGGCGCGCGCATAGTCAAGGCCTTCAATATGGAGGATTATGAAGTCAGGAAATTCAATAAGGTTAACAATGACTCTTACCGTATCTCCATGAAGTCTATTAAGCGCGTGTTGCTTTTAAGCCCGGCTACCGAGATATTAGGCTGCTTGGCAGGTGTTACGGTATTTTTCTTAGGCGGTAAGGAGGTCATTGCAGGTAAGATTTCCTTTGGCGTATTCGGGTTATTCATCGGGGCTCTTTTATCCACAATTCGGCCGTTTAAGAAATTAAGCCAGGTAAATTCCTTAAACCAGCAGGCGGTTGCAGCCGGCGATAGGATATATGAGGTTCTGGATGCCAAGCCCTCTGTAGCCGAATTTCATTCGGCTAGAGAATTAAAGGGTTTTAAGAACCATATCGTCTTTAGTGATGTTTGGTTTAATTACGCGGATAATTCTGTGCTTAAGGGAATAAATCTGGATGTTCCATACGGTTCGATGCTCGCTGTTGTCGGCCCCAGCGGTATAGGAAAGACCACGCTTTTGGATTTGCTTCCCCGTTTTTATGACCCTAAAAGAGGCAAGATATTAATTGACGGCGCGGATATAAAAGAGGTTACCCTAAAGTCTTTACGCCGGCAAATCGGCATTGTTACCCAGGAGACTATTCTTTTTAATGATAGCATAAGGGCAAATATAGCTTATGGTAAGTCGGGCGCTGCAAATCAGGAAATAGAAGAGGCAGCGCGCCAGGCTAATGCCCATGATTTTATTATTCACCTTCCCCAAGGTTATGATACGGTTATCGGTGATCGGGGGATGCGTATTTCCGGCGGCGAGCGCCAGAGGATTGCTATTGCCCGCGCCTTGCTTAAAAACCCTCCGATATTAATTTTGGATGAAGCCACCTCGCAATTAGATTCTCAATCAGAAAGGATAGTCCAGGGGGCATTAGACCGGTTGATGCAGGGCCGCACAGTATTCGTTATCGCGCACAGGCTCTCTACGATAAGAAATGCGCATAGGATAGTAGTTATGGATAAGGGGGTTATTGTTGAAGAGGGGACTCATAGCGAACTTCTGAATAAAGGGGGATTGTATAAAAAGCTTTATTCTATGCAAGAATTACAAAAATAGTTGCAAATTGCCTAAATTTTAAGTATAATATTCAATTAAACTGTTTTTTTAAGAGAAAACGGTAAATATTAACAATTTTTCCGCGGATAACTAACTTAAATAACCCTGAGCGGGATCCCGCTCAAAATAATCTAAACTAGTTATTCGCAGGAAACAGGGGGAGGAATAAAAAGTGCCATCAGATTTGATCAAAAAACTATTGGAAGCGGGCGTGCATTTTGGGCATCAGACTAAGCGTTGGAACCCAAAAATGAAAAAATTTATATTTGGCGCTAGAAGCGGCATCTACATTATTGACCTTGAGAAGACCGAGGAATGTATAAATAAGGCGCGGGATTTTCTTATGGATATAACCTCTAAAGGCGAATTTGTCCTTTTCGTGGGCACCAAGAAGCAGGCGCAGGAAATTATGCGTCAGGAGGCAATACGTTCAGGTATGTATTATGTAACTGACCGCTGGCCAGGAGGCCTGCTCACTAATTTCACTACTATAAAAAAGAGTATAAATCGCTTAAAAGAAATAGAGAAAATGCGCGAAGACGGGACATTTGCAAAACTGACCAAGAAGGAAGTCGCTCGCCTGGAGAACGAATTAGCCAAGCTTAATAAAAATTTTTCCGGTATTGTTTCTATGGAACGTATGCCCAAGGCAATGTTCGTTATAGATACTTCCAAAGAAGATACCGCGGTAAAAGAGGCGAGGAGGCTGCATATTCCTATAATCGCGCTTATTGATACTAATTCTAATCCGGACTTAATTGATTATCTTATTCCGGGGAATGATGACGCCACTAAATCCATTAAGGTAGTGGCTAATATCATTACGGATACGATAATTGAGGGGAGAAAGAAATTCCTTTCCTATTTAAGCCAAGAAGGAGTTAAGGTTAAGGATGAAGATGAGAGATTAGTTGAGCCGGCCATTTTGCCCGAGGAAGAAATTAAGATTAAGGAAATTGATGAAATTGTGGAAGTCGCAGAACCCATAGATGGCGAAAATAAATTGGCTAAGAAGGGCCATATTAAACCAACAGATACTGAATCGAGGATGAAAAAGAAATAAGTGAGGGCATAAGTTATGGAGTGAAGTCTCCGTAAGTTGTCTGTTCATTAAGGAAGGAAAGGTGCGGGGTGAAGATTTCAATAGATTTAATCAAGGAATTAAGGGATATTAGCTCATCGAGTGTGGCGCATTGCAAGAAGGCGCTGGAAGATACTAAGGGCGATATTAAGAAGGCAGCGGTTTTATTGCGTAAGCAGGGTTTAGAAATTGCCGCTAAGAAGCAGTCGCGGACGGCCAAAGAAGGCAGGATTGAGGCGTATGTGCATCAGGGGAATAAGATCGGCGTCTTATTAGAAGTAAACTGTGAATCTGATTTTGTCGCAGCCAATAATGATTTTACTCAGTTTACCAAAGATGTAGCTATGCAGATAGCCGCGGTTAACCCGTTATATTTAAAGAAAGAAGATGTCCCGCATGAGGCCTTAGAGAGCGAAAAGAGCGAGGAAGACTTCTACAAAAACCATTGTTTGTTAGAGCAGCCTTTTGTTAAGGATCCCTCTATCACTATTAATGATTATTTAGGGAGTATTGTGGCTAAGATCGGCGAGAATATAGTTATCCGCCGGTTCATACGTTATAAAATCGGCGAATAATGTCAATCATTCCAGCCTATAAGAGGATAGTCCTTAAGTTAAGCGGCGAGGCCCTGCAAGGTAGGAAATCACACGGGATAGACCAGTCTGTTTTAGTATCCCTTGCCCATCAGATTAAAGAAATCCGGGATTTAAAAGTTGATGTAGCGGTTGTCTTAGGCGCGGGAAATATCTTCCGCGGACAGGAAAATACCGGTTCGCGGGGTTTGGATATGGACAGGTCAGTGGCTGATTATTTGGGGATGCTGGCTACGGTGATTAACGGTTTGGCTCTGCAAGATGTTTTGGAGAAATCGGGCCTGCCTACCCGAGTTATGACTGCCATAGGTATGGAGCGTATTGCCGAGCCCTATATAAGGAGGCGCGCTATACGCCATCTGGAAAAAGGCCGCGTGGTTATATTTGTCGCTGGCACAGGTAATCCTTATTTTACTACTGACACAGCCGCGGCATTGCGCGCTATGGAGATTAATGCCGATGCCATACTTAAAGGCACTCAGGTGGATGGAGTATATTCTGCAGATCCCTTAAGGGTGAAGGGCGCAAAGAAATTCTCGCAATTAAAATATATTGAGGTATTGAAAAAAGGCTTAAGGGTTATGGATGCAACCGCAATCAGCCTCTGCATGGATAACAAGCTCCCTATCGTGGTTTTTAACCTTAATAAAAAAGGAAATATCAAACGGGTAGTTTTAGGCAAGAAGATAGGGACGATTGTCCGGTAACGGCCTGGCCTATCCTGTCTCGCCTATGACGGGACCTATCGGCAGGCCCCACAAAATGTGACGGGACAGGCAAGCGGCAGCCATGGGAGAATAGTTATGACTATTAAAGAGATTTTACATAACACCGAAGAAAAGATGAAGAAGGCTTTTGAGTCTGTGATCCGCGAGTTTGCGGAGATTCGCACCGGCAGGGCAAGCCCCACCCTTGTTGAAGGATTGCATATTGATTACTATGGAACGCCGACCCTGC
Organism: Candidatus Omnitrophica bacterium CG08_land_8_20_14_0_20_41_16; assembly: GCA_002774445.1. Taxonomy (GTDB): domain Bacteria; phylum Omnitrophota; class Gorgyraeia; order Gygaellales; family Profunditerraquicolaceae; genus Sherwoodlollariibacterium; species Sherwoodlollariibacterium unditelluris. Next base: position 15,650 of record PEYI01000014.1, read on the forward strand.
TTAAGCAGTTGGCCTCCATATCCGTCCCGGATGCACATCTTTTGGTTATCCAGCCTTGGGATGTAAGCGCGATACCCGAAATTGAAAAGGCGATAATGAAGTCCAACTTAGGGATTACCCCATCTAACGACGGTAAGGTAATAAGGCTTTCCGTGCCGCAGCTTTCTAAGGAGAGGCGAGAAGAGTTAGCCAAGGTTATACATAAGATGTCCGAAGAAGGCAGGATCGCATTGCGCACTATAAGGCGCGATGCTAAAGAGCAGATGGAGAAATTAGGGAAGGATAAGCTAATTTCTGAGGATGATAAATTTCGCGGCATTGATGAATTACAGAAGCAAGTAGATAAATATATCGCCAGAGCTGACGAACTTTTAAAGAATAAAGAAAAAGAAATATTAGAGGGCCTCTAGCTCATCTGGTAGAGCAACGGCTTTTTAAGCCGTGTGTGCCGAGTCCGAGTCTCGGGAGGCTCATTAAAGTTTGCTTTGAGACGAGAACTCAAAGGGGGGTGCGGGGGAAAATTTCCCCGCGCTTTCGGGGTAACAGCGAGCGTAAACGAGCGCCATAGGGGCAGAGCCCCTTTGGGAAGCGATCCGCCGTAGGCGGAGAGCGACGAGTCCGAGTCTCGGGAGGCTCAGTTGATTTAATAATCTGTGGTTTTGCTCGCGTGCTAAAATTTTTCGCCGTGTGTTTCGGTTTACGACTCGCTCTCGGCCGACCATACACTGCGTCGGCCTTCGCTCGTCGTAATTCCTCGCACACATTTGCCGAAAAATTTTTAATGCACGCTCACAAGCCCACAGATTATTTAGAATGTTTTAAAGGTTTAGAAGCGGTTAGAGGATATAGCCGGGCGGATGGCGAAATTGGCAGACGCGATAGCCTTAGGAGCTATTGGGGCAACCCTTGGAGGTTCAAATCCTCTTCCGCCCACTAATTGGCATATTGCTTATGGCTAATGGCGGATAGTTTTAACCATAAGCCATTTGTCATATGCCCTAAGTTAACAATGCGGCGGTAATTCAGCGGTAGAATGCCTGCTTGCCAAGCAGGATGTCGCGGGTTCAAATCCCGTCCGCCGCTTAGTTTTACGACGGTAGGAGTAAAACTACCCCGCTTTAGCGGGACCTAAATAATCGCAACCAACAAAGGAGAAATAAAATGCAGATTATGGATTTTTTATCCCCAAAGGCCATTATTATCGGCATAGAGTCCACCAAGAAGGAAGATGTTATTAAGGAGCTTGTTGATGCCTTGGTTAATGCAGGTGATATTAAGAAGCGTTTTCGTAATAAGCTTATTGATTCGCTTATGAGCCGGGAGGCATTAGGCTCGACCGCTATAGGCCAGGGGATAGCCATACCGCACGCGAAATCGGATTGCGTGGAAAAATTAGTGGCGGCATTCGGCCTCTCTAATAAAGGCGTGGATTTTGATTCTTTAGACGGCGAATTAGCCTACATATTTTTTCTTTTAGTAGCCCCTTCTGATTCTGCCGGCCCGCATTTAAAAGCCTTAGCGCGTATTTCGCGGATGCTTAAAGATAAATACTTTCGCGATACCTTACGCGCCTCTCAAGACGATAAGGCGGTTGTCAAGATTATAACTCAGGAAGACGAGAAGATAGTTTAAAAGCATTATTATGCATAATAAAATCAAGAGTATGCTTAAGTGGTTTTATCCCGGCATAGGCATTAAGCGCTGGATCGGTTTAAGCGCCTTTGGGGTTCTTGTCCTGATTTTTGCTGCCGTACGCCTGCGCAGTGATGAGTTCTTAGGTATACAAATGCTTGATTCTATAATTTTATTCTCCGGAATTATTATATTAATCTTAGGGGTTAAAAGGATGATGCGCTCATTCATCGCTGTCTTTATGCCGGCCTCAAGGGGCACAGAGCTTTTTGACATAATTTACCGTTCCAAGCAACTTAATCGCGGGCCTAATGTGGTAGTGGTCGGAGGCGGAACAGGGCTTTCGGTTTTATTAACCGGCCTTAAACAATTTAGCTCTAATTTATCTGCTATAGTTACTGTGGCTGATGATGGTGGTTCTTCGGGGAGGATAAGGGAAGAGTTTGATATGCTGCCTCCGGGAGATATCCGTAACTGCCTCGTGGCCTTAGCCGATGCGCCCGCGCTTATGCGCGATTTGTTTCAGTTCCGTTTTGATACGAATTCCCAGCTTTCCGGGCATAGTTTTGGTAATTTATTTATTACGGTAATGACTCAGCTTACCGGAGATTTTGAGAAGGCGATCAAAGAAACAAGCAAGGTTTTGGCCTTGCGCGGTAAGGTTATACCTTCAACGTTAACAAAGGTAGTTTTAGTAGCCGAACATAAAGATGGGTCAACTACAGTGGGGGAGAATAAGATCCCTAAGACCCATCTCTCTATAAATAGGGTATATCTTAATCCCAATAATCCTCAGGCAACCCCTGATGCTATACATGCGATACATGAAGCGCGGATTATTATCTTAGGCCCGGGCTCTTTATACACAAGTATAATACCGAATCTTTTAATAAAGGAGGTCACTGAGGCAATAGTTTCGTCGGATGCGGTTAAGGTATATGTATGTAATGTCATGACTCAGCCGGGTGAGACCGATGGTTATAGCGCCTCGGATCATATAAGGGTATTGCTGGCGCATTCTCATCCTAGGGTTATTGACTACTGTATTGTTAATACCGGAGAGGTTCCTCAGGCTATATTGAGGTGTTACGCGCAACAAGGTTCTTATCTGGTAGTTAACGACAGAAGGAAGATAGAGGCAATGGGTTATCGTGTTATTGAAGACGACTTTGGGATTATTGAGGATGCCCTGGTTAGGCACGATCCTTCTAAATTAGCCAAGAATATTCTTGGGCTCATAGAGGAGGTATAGCCCCATGCCTATAATTAAGAAGAAAATGATAGTTAAAAATAAGCAGGGCTTGCATGCCCGTCCAGCGGCCGTATTCGTGCAGATAGCTAATAAATTTGACGCCCGCATTACAGTTAGCTGCGGTAAGGAACAAGTTAACGGAAAGTCAATTATGGGGATACTTATGTTGGGCGCGGAGAAAGAGAGTTCTATTGTTATTGAGACAGACGGAGAGGACGCGCAGTTGGCGATGGCAGAATTAGAGAAGATTGTTACCAAAGAGGAAGGCTTATGATAGAGCTTAAAGGTATAGCTGCCGCAGCGGGCATTAGCGTAGGCGTTGCCTATAAAGTTGACAAGGAAGAATTTATTATCTCGCGCCAAGATATTAGCGAGGCCCAGATACCGTTAGAGATACAGCTTTTTGAAGACGCGTTGATTAAGACGCGCAGGGAGATTATTGAGCTGCAAAAGAAGATAGGCCTTAAAATGGGCAAGGCGGAAGCCCAGATATTTGACGCTCACCTTTTGGTCTTGGAAGACCGCATGCTTATTGAAGAGGTAATATCTCGTCTTAAGAAAGATAAACTTAATGTCGCCTTTATTTTTCAGGAGGTTTTAAAAAAATATGTATCCATTTTCGCGAAAATAGAAGACGAATACTTGAAAGAACGCGTTGCCGATATCAATGACGTGGGGAAAAGAGTCTTAAGGAACCTTTTAGGCAAGGAAAAGAATAGTTTGAGTGAGCTTAAAAATAAGGTGGTAATTGTAGCGCATGACCTTTCGCCTTCGGATACCGCGGCTATGCATAAGAAGAGTGTCGCTGCCTTTGTTACGGATATAGGAGGCAAGACTTCGCATACTGCGATTATGGCTAAGTCTCTGGAGATACCCGCTGTTGTTGGTGTTGAGGATGCCACCAATAGTATTAATACCGGGGATATGCTGATAGTGGATGGCACCCTAGGGGTTGTTGTCGTAAACCCCGACCAGAAGACATTAAAATCATATTATAGCGAGGAGCAGAAATTAAAAGGTGTTACTGAGAAGTTCCTTTTTACCAAGGGGCTCCCCGCGATAACTATAGACGGTGTCAAGATTGAGATAAACGCCAATATAGAGTTTCCTGATGAGGTGTCGGCAGTTAAGCTTCACGGAGGCGAAGGCATAGGCCTTTACCGCACCGAGTTCTTTTATATGAATAGAAAAGATTCTCCTACTGAAGATGAGCATTACCGCGCCTATAAATATGTAGCTGAGGAGATGAATCCTTGGCCGGTTATTATACGCACTCTGGATTTAGGCGGGGATAAATTTTTATCGCAATTTCAGATACCTTATGAAATGCAGCCGTTCTTAGGCTGGAGGGCTATACGTTTCTGTCTTGCCCGTCCGGAAATATTTAAGGTGCAGCTAAGAGCAATACTCAAGGCCTCTGTCCATGGGAACCTAAAACTTATGTATCCGATGATTTCCGGTATTGAAGAGTTGAGGCAGGCGAATAAGATACTTAACGAGGCAAAGGAAGAACTAAGGGTTAAAGGAATACTTTTTGATGAGGATATTCAGGTGGGTGCTATGATTGAGGTTCCTTCTGCGGCGATGACCGCGGATATATTGGCTGAGGAGGCGGATTTTTTTAGCATCGGCAGCAATGACCTTATTCAATATTCTTTGGCAGTTGACCGCGCGAATGAAAAAGTCGCCTATTTATATGAGCCATCCCATCCGGCGATCTTGCGTTTGATTAAGAATGTTATTGATTCCGCGCATAAGGCCAATATAAACGTGGGGATGTGCGGAGAGATGGCCGGAGAGCCGAGTTTCGCGCTCATACTTTTAGGATTAGGCCTTGACGAATTTAGCATACCTCCGCAGATTATTCCGGAATTAAAGTATTTAATCCGTTCAATGACTTTAGCTCAAGCTAAGGAGATTGCTGAGGCCGCATTAAGGTTTTCTACAGGCAAAGAAGTAGAGGAGTATGCCCAAGCAAAGTTAAGGGAGATACTAAAATGAACCCCGTTAGAAACTATTGTCTAACGAGGTTATTAATCGGAGGTTTCTAACGGGGTGAAAGCGTTAATTTTAGCCGCCGGTTATGCTACAAGGCTCTATCCTTTAACCAAAGAATACCCAAAGTCGCTGCTTAAAGTTAAAAACAAGCTGATTATTGACCATATTGTTGATAAGCTTAAGTTTATCAAAGAGCTTGACGAGATTATCGTAGTTACAAATAGTAAGTTTATCACGCGGTTTAGAGAATGGGAGAGCGGAATAAGTATTAAGAAACAGATAACCTTAGTGGATGATTTTACTAAGAATAATGCTCAACGGCTTGGCGCCATAGGAGATATATGGTTTGTTTTAAAGAAAAACCAGATTAAGGAAGATCTTTTAGTCATTGGCGGGGATAATCTTTTTAGCGGGGGATTAAATAAATTTATTAACTTTGCCGGGAGAAATAAGCCTAATGTTAGTATCGGCCTCTATAATCTTAAAAACCTAAAGGATGCAGCCAGGTATGGGGTAGTTAAGATTGATAACACCAACAAGGTCATTGAATTCAGGGAGAAGCCTCAAAATCCCGCTTCACGCCTTGTGGCTATGTGTTTGTATTATATTCCTCGCCGATACTTGAAATTGGTTAAAGATTATATTCGAATAAGAAAGAGCACGGATGCCACAGGTAATTATATTGACTGGCTTAAAAATAGGGTGGATACCTATGGTTTTGTCTTTAAAGGTTCATGGTATGATGTCGGAGACCATAAATATTTGAGCGCGGCAAAGAGGAATTTTGCCTAGAATTTAGCACCCGACCTTAATTGAGAGGCCGGTACCTCGACATAAATGAATGTCGAGTATCCCGCTTTCTGCGGGATGTGCATCACTATACAAGGAGGATTGATAAGCATGCATAAGCATTTTTTCACTTCAGAGTCAGTGGGAGAAGGGCATCCGGACAAGGTCTGTGATCAGATATCCGACGGAGTATTGGATCAAATTCTAAGGCTTGATACGGATAATCAAAAAAGCAGGGTTGCCTGCGAGGCTTACGTTACCAGGGGGCTTTTGGTCGTAGGCGGAGAAATTACCACTAACGCTTACGTTGATATTCAGGAGCTCGCCCGTGGGATTATTAAGGATATAGGGTATACTCATCCTAAATATGGTTTTGATTATGAGACCTGCGCGATTGTTAATAGTATTCATAGCCAGTCTCCGGATATCGCGCAAGGCGTAAATAGGGGCGGGGCGGGAGACCAGGGTATCATGTTTGGTTATGCCTGTAATGAGACCAAAGAGTATATGCCTTTGCCGATAATGCTTGCGCATAAATTAGTCAAGCGCATGGCAGATGTGCGCAGGCAAAATATATTAAAGTATTTAGGCCCGGATTGCAAATCACAGGTTACGGTTGAATACCATGACGGTGAGCCTAAACGCGTAGATTCAGTTGTGCTTGCCTGTCAGCATACCAAGGAGATTTTGGATAAAACAGGAAAACACATTACTTCAAAAGCGCGGCAGGAAATTATTGATTTTGTTTCAAAACCCGTATTAGGAAAGCTGGCAGATAAGGATACAAAATATTATGTTAATCAGACGGGGAAGTTTTTAGTCGGCGGGCCGCAATCCGATACCGGCATGACCGGAAGAAAGATAATCGTTGATACTTACGGGGGCACTGTCCCTCATGGCGGAGGGGCATTTTCAGGAAAAGACCCGACAAAAGTTGACCGTTCCGCAGCTTATATGGGCCGTTACATTGCAAAAAATATGGTTGCCGCAGGCTTTGCCGATAAATTTCTTATTCAATTAGCCTATGTTATCGGCTACGCGGATCCCTTGTCTACTTACATAAATACCTATGGCACGGGAAAATTATCTGATGAGAAGATGGTTAAACTTGTCCGCGAGAATTTTAAGCTTACGCCCAGAGGAAT
>PEYI01000057.1 GCA_002774445.1 Candidatus Omnitrophica bacterium CG08_land_8_20_14_0_20_41_16
ATGACAGCTGCCGTTGATCTTGATGTGTTGCTCAATACTTATACTTCTTTTGTGACTCAGGGGGGTAAGAATGTATTGACCGATCCCTTTTTGAGCACAATAAGCTTTGATCTAGCGCACCTTGCCAAATCGGACTGGCAAGTGCGCACTTGCTGTGCGAAATTTGAGCACCTTATGCCTTGGTCCAGCGAAATCCTCGCGAGCGTAAGCGAGTAAGGATAAGAGCACCATAAGCTTTTATCTAACGAAATCCTTGTTGCCGTAGGCAACAAGGACCTAAACGTAAGTGAGATCAAGGATCTACCACTCAAACCTCAATCATCCTTCAATCCATCTGCCAGGTTGGGGGATACCTTCTATTTCCTGGTATTCCAGATTAAGGATATTGGTTATGGATAAGAAAACTTCTACATTTTTGTTAAGAGGATAATCCGTGCGGCTGTTAAGCAAAAACCAGCCATTGCGGCCGGGCTTTTGTTTATAAGTAAAACCTAAGCTTTGTGTGATAAACGGTAATTTGAATATTAGCTCGCTATTTAAGAGGTGACGGGCATAGTTTTGGCCGTATTTATAAAGATACCCGTTGTCATCAACGGATTTATTAATATAGGTATAATTTGTTTTTAAGTTAATATTCTCGGATAATTCTAGTTCCAAGCGGCTCTCTATCCCAAAAACATTAGCCCCGGGAATATTTTCTGCCTGAAACTTATTTGAGCCGGCATTGCTTTCTACCCAATCAATAAAATCATTCTCTTGTCTCAAAAATAATGTTGAGCCGGCAAGTAACTTGTCTTTTTTTATTTCATAGCCTGCTTCATAGTTAAGAGATTTCTCGGAAGAGAGGCTGGAATTTCCCACTGTCGTCTTATGGTCATCATAATAAAGCTCGGTAAAAGAAGGCGCGCGCATACTCCTAGATACTCCTAAACGCAGGAATTGCTGTTCAACGATTTCGTAGCGCAAATTAAATGAACCGGTATAAACCTTGCCAAAACCGGAAAAATCATCAAAGCGAAAAGAAAGGCCTGAGGATAACTTCCAGGTTAAATCACGGGCATCATCAAAAAATATGCTTCTATGGCCGCGATTATGCCTGCCTAAAGCAGTGGAAGTAATACGTTCCTCTCCGTATTCCAGGCCAAGCCCTACTTTACCTAAAACTCCTGTCTCCTTCTGAAAATAAATATTTGGGGTGTAGGTATCAGTGCGGTGATTACTGGTAAAATAACTAGGCACTCTTTTATCCAGCACAAACCTATCAAAATGCCTGCGCCAGAGAAAATTAGGCTTAATAATTAAATCTCCTTTATTAAGATTAAACCCGCTATCTAACAGGTAAGTCCTTGTCCATTCCTTGGAAGGATAACCTTGGCCTGGAGTGTAAAAATCATAAGCCCCGAATTCCTTTTGCTGATAACCGAAATTTAGATCAAAAGAACCTTGCGGCAGATCTAAAGACGAGGCAAAACTTGTGGTAAACTTCTTAAAATCCGTATCCTCGCGGTAACCTGCGGATTGCCGATTCTCTATGGATAGCCTTACCCCCAAGCCTTTTATTTTATCGCCTGCGCGCTGATTAAACCGGAAAAACTACCGTGTTGCCCTCCGGACGATTCTAAAATAAACTTTCTCTCTTGAGGCCTCTTTAAAATGAAATTAACTGCTCCGCCTATGGCATCCGGCCCGAAAAGCGAAGAACCGACTCCGGGCATAACCTCAATCTTATTAATATCTTCCTGCGTAAAAGGAATATCCGCATTGTGATGGCCGGTCTGCGGGTCATTGATACGCTGGCCATTAAGCAGAAGTAACACCCCTTGAAAAGTTGAACCGCGCAGGGAAAAATCTGTCTGTATCCCGTTATGCGGCTGCCGGCTCTGTAAATCTATGGGCAATGTGCTTAACGCTTCCACGCTGGAGGAAAAAGGAAGGCTTTCTAATTCGCCTGAATTTAAGGAATAGGGCTCCTCAAGATAAACCCTGTTAGAAATTTCGTTATCCTGCCGAGATTCTGGGATATTTCTAACGGGGTAAAGGCTGTGTTTAGTAACAACTATCTTATCTAAATCCGCGGGTTCGCTTTCTTCAGCAAAAACAGGGTTAGCGCCGGCTAAAATAATTATTATAAAAACCAAGCCGCAAGATTTTATTTTATGCATAAGGCATATTATAAAATACTGCGGCTTATTGTCAACTAACTATTGTATTTTAGTTTACAATATCCTATCTGCAGTGGACTACATCTCCGGAGATCACCTTTTCAGTCAACCCGGAGTCTTTACGCACCAAAAGGCCGCCGTCTGCATCTATATCTATGGCCTCTCCTTCAATCTCTCTATTCTGGCAATATACCTTAACCCTTCTGCCTAAGGTAATATTATGCTGGCGCCATTTATCTATAATTGAATTGCTCCCACTTTTTATCAGGCTTAGATAATTCGCCTCTAACTTGCGCAATATCTCCTGTAGGAGAATGGTGCGGTTAACGCGCTCTTTCTTCTGCTCTCTTAAAGAAGTAGCGCCCAAAATTAACGATTTCTTATCATTGTTTACATTTATCCCAATGCCGATAATTACAAAATTTATTTTATCCGTCTCGGCAATTATCTGGGTTAATATTCCGCCGAGCTTCTTATTATTTATCAATATATCATTCGGCCACTTTATTTGGGGCACAAGGCCGGTAGTTTGCTTTAGCGCTTCGCAAATGCTTACCGCGGATAAAAGTGTAAGAATAGAGGCTTGCGTAGGCAGGATGACCGGGCGTAAAATCAATGAAAGGTACAAGCCTTTACGTTTAGGCGAAAACCAGGCCCTGCCTAATCTCCCCCTGCCTTTAGTTTGAGCTTCAGCCAAAATCACTGTGCCTTCGCTAGCGCCGTTCATTCCTAATTGCGCAGCCATATCCATAGTTGAGCTCAAAGAATCAAAGTAAAGTATTTTTCTACCCAGAATCTTAGTATTGAGGCCGTATTTGACTTCAAAATCAAATAATTTGTCCGGGCTGGATTCCAATCGGTAGCCTAAATGCGGGACTGCGGCAATATCATAACCCAAGTCTTTTAAGCTCTGAATATGCCTCCAGAGAGCCTGTCGGCTTATTCTTAGCTGGCTGCTTATTTCTTCACCCGAAAGATAATCGCGTTTTTTCTTAAGCAGCTCAATTATTTTTTCTTCCATGATTATACATTTGCGGCCACTGAAGGTGGCCGCCAAGTATTTCGCTCCAAAAAACCGCAGGCTTCAGGCTGCGGAGCTTCATTTTTTCTGATACAGAGGGGACATAGCGCGCAGCCTGTCTACAACTTTAGGCAGGTGTTCCAAAAAATAATCAATATCACTCTCCTTTGTCCACTTCCCTATGGTTATCCTTAATGACCCGTGCGCGGTGGCATGATCTAGTCCAATAGCTAAAAGCACATGGGACGGCTCTAAGGAGCTTGAGGTGCAGGCGGATCCGGTTGAAACAGCAATACCTAACATATCCAAACTAAGCAGGATTGATTCTCCTTCAATATATTTTATGGAGAAATTAACATTGTTCGGCAATCTTAAGCTTGGATGTCCGTTAAGCCTGACCTCAGGGATAATCTGTGGTATCTCCTTAATCATTCTATCCCGCAAGGCTATCTGGACTTTTGTCTCGTTGTCCATATTTTTACGGCATAATTCTATTGCCTTGCCTAAACCTACAATCCCTGGCGTATTATGGGTGGATGCGCGCCTGTCTTTTTCCTGATCTCCGCCGTAGAGAAATCTCTCCATACGGCTGCCCTTCCTTATATATAAAGCGCCAACACCTTTAGGGCCATAGAATTTATGAGCAGATAGAGATAGGAAATCAACGTTAAGATCATTTACGTTTGCCGGAATATGTCCGACAGTCTGCACTGCGTCAGTATGAAAATAAATCCCTTTTTCTTTTGCGATACTGCCAATCTCTCTAATAGGCTGAATTGTCCCAATCTCATTATTAGCATGCATCACACTGATAAGAATAGTCTTATCAGTAACTGCTTTTTTTATATCCTCGGGTGAAATTAAACCATCTTTATCCACACCTACGTATGTAACCTTAAAACCTCTTTTCTCCAAGTAACTGCAGGGCTTGCTTACAGCGTGATGCTCAATAGCAGAAGTAATAATGTGATTACCTTTATCCTTTAGCGCCCCCGCCACTCCGAATATAACATTATTATTTGACTCTGTGCCGCCAGAGGTAAAGATAACTTCTTCTGGCTTAGCGCCCAAAAATGAGGCGAGTATTTCCCGGCTATCCTCAACTCCTTTTTTTGCTTCCTGGCCAAAGGAATGCATGCTTGAGGCATTACCCGGCTTATTGAAAAAAAACGGCTCCATCGCCTTTAGAACTTGAGGGTCACAAGGAGAAGTCGCCGCGTAATCTAAATATATTTTTTTCATTTTTTAATCACCTCGTTCACCAGCCTCTGCCTGCAGAGGCTGGATTCATGCTTCCACTACGATAACCTTCCAGATCCACTGTTATATAATTATACCCTAATCTCTTTAATTTGTCGATTATGCGTTTACTCATTAGAATCAAACGGGGAATATCTTTTTTTAGCACCTCAATTCTGCATAAACCATTGTAGTGCCTTAAACGCACCTGCTCAAATCCCATTTTAGCCAAAAACACTTCTCCATCCTCAATACGCCGCAAGATGCGTCGAGTGACCGGTATACCATAAGGAATCCTTGAGGCAAGACAGGCTAACGAAGGCTTATTCCAATTATTAAGCCCAAGCATCTTACTCAAACATCTTATCTCTGATTTAATCAAACCTGCTTCTTGAAGCGGAGAACGCACGCCTAATTCTATTTTTGCTTTAATCCCAGGCCGGAAGTCTTTCTTATCAGAAATGCTGCTTGCGTCGAAAATATTATTTAAGCTGTCTTTTCTGGCAATGTGTTTTAAACTGCTAAAAAGTTCTTTTTTACAAAAATAACAACGGTTTTTTGGATTAGAAACAAATCTCCTGTCATTTAATTCCCGCGTGTTAATAATTCTATGCTTCACTCGAAAGGAGCTGGCGATTTTCTTTGCCACAGCTAATTCCTGCTTGGGATATGTGGGGGAATTTGCAGTTACAGCAAGGAGCTTATCTCTAGACAAAACCTTGGATGCGATAAAGAGCAAAAACGAGCTATCTACCCCTCCGGAAAAAGCTATAATTGCAGATTTAGAATCTAAGATTATTTTCTTAAGGTTATTTAATTTTTTAAGAAGTCCCATCTCTAGAAATGAACTTCCATGGCGCGAGGAGGGCAGATTTTAATACAAAGCTCACAGGCAATGCATTTCTTATCGTTAAAAATAACTTTGCGTGTTTTCTTATCTACTACAAAGGCCTCTGTCGGACAAATCGGAACGCATACGCCACAGTTAGTGCATTTAGTTTCATTTCTTACCACATCATGACTTAAAGGCTGTATTTTGACTCCACAGGACTGCAAATATTCTACACCTTTATCAAAATTCTCTCTTTTCCCGCCTAATTCTAAAACCATAAGCCCTTCCTCTTCGGGCGTAACAAAAGCCTTCAGGATATTAAACTGCAGATCATATTCCTCTACCAATTTATAAACAATCGGCTGATTAACTAGGCGGTGCGGAAAATGCAAAACTATCCTCTTGGAAACCATACCTACTCCTTTTTCTTTAAAATGGGTTTTTCTTTAAGCATTTTAAAACTATACCCCGAACCTACTTTGGGAAGCGGAGCTACTGCCTCGCTCAAAAGAAAATCCCCCTTTCTAATCCAGCCCTTGAGTTCTTCAGAGATTTCACGGGCCTTAGGATAACTGGAAAGGCTCCCCGTCGGAACTTCCTTGCCCTGAATAATAATTTTACCGGACCTTAGCTCGTCGTAATTGACCTCCCCTAAAGAGCCGCCAACGCAATTTGGATAATTTACGCTATAATCAACAACCTGCGTGTAGATATCT
>PEYI01000048.1 GCA_002774445.1 Candidatus Omnitrophica bacterium CG08_land_8_20_14_0_20_41_16
GAAACGGAATTATTAAAATTTCTCCCGACGAGAAAAAATTTGGTCTTGCTGAAAAATATCGGTTTGGACGAATTCTCGGACAGCCCCGCGGTACTAATTTCTTAAATGGTTAAATATATTTTATTAGGAATAATCCAGGGATTAACGGAATTTTTACCCGTAAGTAGCTCCGGGCACCTGGTAATTGCGCAGAAACTTCTCGGGATGAGCGGAGAAGAAATAGCATTAGGAGTAATCTTGCACTTAGGTACGCTCTTCGCCGTCATTGCTTTTTTCTTTAAAGATATATTAAAATTGCTGCGTGACATAAAATCAATAGGATTGATATTAATCGTAACCTTTATCACTGGGGTAATCGGAGTCTTGGGAAAAGATTTCTTCGAGAGTTTATTTTCTTTACCTAAATTAGTGGCTATCTCATTTGTAATTACCGGAATTATTCTGTTTTCAACCCGCAAATTTATACAAGCAAAGAAAGATAAGGTTGAACTAAAGGATGCCATTATCTTAGGATTTACTCAGGCAATTTCTATTATCCCGGGAATTTCCCGTTCAGGTACAACAATCTCTACATTATTATTTAGAAGGATAGATAAAGAAGCAAGTTTTAGGTTTTCGTTTCTTGTTTCCATACCTATTATTCTCGGGGTGGCTCTTGTTGAGGTGAGAAAAATTGATTTTGCCGTAAGAAATAATTTTGTTAATTTATTTTCCGGTTTTATCTTCAGTCTCTTAGCCGGATTAGCCGCGCTCTGGCTTCTTAAGCTAACAATAAAGAAAGCTAAATTCTACTGTTTTGGATATTATTGTATTTTGATTGCAGCATTAACGTTAATTTTTATAAAATGAGCATTTTAGTCTTAGGCACAGTTGCATTAGATACGATTAGGGCGCCATTTGGTATACGTAAGAACATCATTGGCGGATCTGCCGCGCATTTTTCGATGGCAGCAAGGCTTTTTACCAAGGTAAGCCTTGTTGCTGTTGTGGGCGATGATTTCCCGCGCCGGCAAATAAATTTTCTAATTAGCAAGGGCCTGGATTTGACTTCGCTTCAAATAAAAAAAGGCAAAACTTTTCATTGGGTTGGTGAATATAAATGCGATTTGAATATCGCGCTTACCTTAAAGACCGAATTGGGTGTGCTTGCCCAATTTAAGCCGCAGATTCTTAAAGAGCAGCGTAAAATTGGATATGTGTTTTTGGCTAATGTTGATCCTGATATTCAGCGTTCTTTATTGGGGCTTATGCATGCGCCTAAATTAGTTGCTTTAGATAGTATGAATTATTGGATAAATACTAAGCGCAAATCATTGCTCCGCTTACTTAAAGAAGTGGATATTTATCTGGCTAATGAGCAGGAGGCGCTTTGTTTATCCCAAGAATCAAACCTTATCCATGCGGCCAAATCTTTGCATAGAATCGGGGCGAGGATGGTTTTAATAAAAAAAGGCGAGGATGGAGTTTTATTCTACAATGGCGAGTCTTTTTTCTCGCTTCCCGCATATCCGGCTGAAAGAGTAATTGATTCTACGGGCGCAGGTGATACATTTGCCGGAGGGTTTATGGGTTATTTAGCCAGAACCGGCGGCAGGTTTAATGGCCAAAAGATAAAAGAAGCGCTCGCCTACGGCAGTGTCGCAGCGTCTTTTAATGTTGAGGGTTTCGGGCTGGAGAGGACTAGCCGGCTTGTTTTAAGAGACATTAATAATAGGCTTGCTAAATTTAGGAAATGTGTTTTGTTCTAATATCGGAGGGAAAAGATGCTTGAAGAAAAGCTCTTAAATGACTATAAAGAGGCAATGAAGGCCAAGGATACCTTAAAAAGTTCGGTGTTTAGTTTCTTGCGTGCGGAGATGATTAATTTGGCAACTGCCAAGAAAAAGAATAAGCTTGATGATTATGAGGTTGTATTCGTAATTAGAAAGCAGGTCAGGCAGCGCCAGGATTCTATCGAGCAATTCACAACAGGGGGACGGCTTGAAATAGCAGAGAAAGAGCGCGAAGAAATGGAAGTGCTTAAAGGCTATCTTCCTCCTGAATTATCTGCCGATGAAATCAAGAAGATAATTGAAGAAGTTGTTGCGGCAGCCGGCGCTTGCGGTATCAAAGATATGGGCAGAGTAATGAAAGAAGTCAACGCCAAAATAGCCGGACAGGCAGATGGCAGGTTAGTCAGTGATTTAGTCAGGGAAAGGCTTTCTGGTAAAGATTAATTTTTTTAATAGACAATTGAGTTGGTTTGTGTTATTTTAAGGTAATATTTTTTTAACCCGCCTCTTTAAATCTTTAATTTTTTAGTCAATGGAAACGTATTTCTTAAAGAACGAAGATATCTCTAAATTCTATGAGCGCATAAATCAAGAGTACGATTTATATTTGCCGGTTAAAGTAAAAAACCCGCTTAAGGCAGCGAGTGACTCTAAGGCCAACCTGCCCACCGATGATTATTCGCTAAAGAAATATGCCCAAGAGAGCAAGGAAGATTTTGTCTTTAATGACTACCGCTGCATTGAGCCTATCAAGACGTTTTTAACGCAATATAAAGAAGAGGTCTGTAATTATTTTGAAGAATCTGACAAGAAAGGGAAAGAAGGGAGGCCGGCTGCTTTATGCGGGATTAAAAATTGCGACCTGTTTTCTTTAAAAGTTCAGGATTATGTTTTCTTGGAAGGAACGGAGAGCGATCCGGTTTATAAGGCTAGAAGAGAGGGCGCTTTAATTATTTCGGGCGACTGTCCGCATTTTAAGGAAACCTGTTTCTGCCGGGCATTTGATATCAATCCTTACCCTAGTGATGGTTTTGACTTTAATTTCTCGCCGCTTAATAACGGTTATCTGGTGGATGCGGCGTCGGATAAGGCCAAGGTAATAATATCTTCTTTAAGAAACGTATTGGCCTCGGCGACATTAGGGCAAATTTCAGGCAGGGCAGGAAAAAGAGAGTTGATGTTGAGAAGGCTCGATGAACATTTAATCCAGTATAAAATACCTAAAAAAGAAAGACTACAGGATATAATCTTATCCGGATACGACTCTCCAATTTGGCAGGAGCAGATGCGCACCTGCGTTGAATGCGGCGGCTGCGTATTTATGTGCGCTACCTGCCACTGTTTTTTACTTACAGATGAAGCAGCGAATAATAATGCTAAGCGGCTTAGGCTTTGGGATGGTTGTATGTTTAATAATTTTACCAGGGTTGCCAGCGGAGCAAACCCTTTAAAGTTGCGCTATATGCGGCTGCGCAACCGCTATTTAAAGAAGTTTGATTTTTTTATTACCAATTTGGGCGAGCAGGCCTGTTGCGGATGCGGCAGGTGTATTGATGTCTGCCCCGGCAAGATTGATATACGTTATATATTACGTAGACTAGATGAATCCCGCACCTTTTCAGAAAATAAAGATGTGGGTAATAATATAAAAGGTGCGGGGTGAAGAAAAATATTTATCGGCCAATTAAAGCTGTTATTGAAGAGGTAATTGAAGAGACTCCCACGATTAAAACCTTTAAGCTTAAACCCGAGGCGCCTTTCGGGTTTGCCGCCGGACAATTTATTGAAATGACGGTGCCGACAGTAGGAGAGGCACCTTTTACTCCTTCATCTGACCCGGGTATTAAGGAAAAGCTGGAGCTTACAGTTATGAAAGCAGGCGAGGTTACGGCTAAATTACATACCATGAATAAGGGGGATATCGTCGGTATACGCGGACCTTACGGCGCAGGTTATCCTTTGGACAAATTTAAAGGCAGGGATATATTAATTGTAGGCGGCGGAGTAGGTTTAGCGCCTTTGCGTTCGCTATTGTATAACCTATTCTCCGGGATTGATAAATACAATAAGGTGGTTTTACGTTATGGCGCCCGCGGCCCAAAAGATATAGTTTATAAATATCAAATTCCCGAATGGAGCACGAAGGATAAGATAGATGTTATGGTTAGCGTTGATGTTGGAGATGAAACTTGGGCGGGGAATGTTGGTTTGGTTACTACTATATTAGACGCCGCCCCTGTAGATTTCACTAAGGCCATAGGAATAGTCTGCGGCCCGCCGATTATGATGAAGTTCGTTACTTTAAAACTTCTTGATTTGGGTTTTAACCCGGCGGATATATATTTATCTATGGAAAAGGGTATGTCTTGTGGATTAGGTAAGTGCGGGCATTGCCGGATTGGCAAATATTATGTCTGTAAAGACGGCCCGGTTTTTACTTACGAACAGCTAAAGAGTGAGCGTGATATCTGGAGCTAATGTGAGCTAACATGAAGAGATTATTTGTAGATCTGGATATTTGCGATAAGTGCGAAGAATGCAAGATAATCTGCGATTATTTTTATCATCCCCAGAATAACGGGATTGCGTCTTTGCGCGAATACGCTGCTTTTGCCACTATCTGCCGGCATTGCGAGGAGGCGCCTTGCCTAACCGCCTGTTATCACAATGCGTTAGAACGCGCGCCAGATGGCCATCTTAAGCGTTATAAGATGCGCTGTACCAGTTGTAAATCCTGCACTATTGCCTGTCCTTTTGGCATAATTTTCCAGGATTTTATACCTTATTTAGATTCAAAGTGTGATTATTGCGTGGGTAAAGCAGAGGGCAGTCCTAGATGCGTAAATAGTTGTCCGCAAAAAGCAGTCCAGATAAAGGATGTGGAAGAGGATTTGGAGAAGGATATTTATTTTGTCGGAGAAAGTTTAGCTGTGCATACGCGCAAGTGGTCGAGAGAAGACGTGCAGCTGCCTAAAAAGAAATGAAATCATTATTTAGTTATTTAATTTTCCCCGGTTTTTTATTCAGCGCTTGTGTTGGGCTCATGGCGGGTTGGTTTGACCGTAAGGTCAGCGCCCGGCTGCAGTGGCGTATTGGGCCTCCCTGGCACCAGAATTTTACCGATATCATAAAATTATTAGGTAAAGAAGTCATTGTCCCCAAAGGTTCGCAGCTAACATTTTTATTATCCCCTTACCTTGGATTAATAGCCGCAGTGTTAGTGGCAACTGGGTTAGGCAGGAGTATCATTTCGCCATTAGCGAGCTTTAGCGGCGATTTGATTGTGGTTTTATACCTTTTAACTATTCCGGCAGTAGCTTTAATTATCGGCGCGTCTGCCTCAAGGAACCCTTTGGCCTCGGTAGGCGCTTCGCGTGAGATGAAATTAGTCTTAGGTTACGAACTGCCGTTTATCTTAAGCATAATCGCGCTAATAATTAAAAGCAAAGGCGTAATCCAAATAGGCCAGGTTATCATTTACCAGTCTATATTCGGTTCAAATTTCTTTTCTCTATCCGGGGCGCTTGCTTTTTTAGTGATTATATTTTGCATGCAGGCTAAACTGGGATTGAGCCCTTTTGAGATTTCCGAGGCAGAACAGGAGATTATGGGCGGGACATTGATTGAATATTCGGGCCTGCCGCTTGCGGTATTTAAGCTGACTAAGGCAATTATGCTTTACACCTTGCCGCTTTTTGTGATTATTCTATTTTTCGGCAGAGATTTAAGCTCTGTATTCTTAATAGCTAAATATCTGATGCTTATTTTAATAATTGTCTTGATTAAGAATACTAATCCGCGTTTAAGGATAGACCAGGCATTAAAATTCTTTTGGGGGCCAGTTACATTATCGGCGCTTATTGCGGTTGGATTAGCGCTATTAGGAAGATAAGAAAGTAGTCGGGGATAAGGGAATGAATCTTAAACTAAGGGCTTTAACTAAGTCAATCTGGGTCTTTCATGTAAGCGCAGGTTCTTGCAATAATTGTGATATTGAAACATTAGATTGTTTTACCCCGCGTTTTGATGTTGAGCGTTTTGGAATCCAGCTTATCGGTTCAGTCAGGCACGCGGACGCGCTTTTAATTACCGGGGCGATGAATAAAAAGTCCATCCCGCGCAT
>PEYI01000049.1 GCA_002774445.1 Candidatus Omnitrophica bacterium CG08_land_8_20_14_0_20_41_16
AATAAGGGCTAGCCAACTTAATCAAGAAGTAATCCTCTGCGAAAAGAACTCTATCCCCGGCAGGAAACTCTTCTTAAGCGGTAAAGGCCGCTGTAATCTTACTAATGCCTGCAATCCGGACCTATTCCTCAAGCGATTTTCTAAGAATGGCGAATTTTTAAGGAACGCATTCGGTAAATTTTTTAACCAAGATTTAATCAATTTTTTTAAAGCTCGGGGATTGGAATTAAAGACGGAAAGGCAGCTGCGCGTATTTCCTGTTACGGATAGCTCAGCGAGTGTCATTGAAGTATTAAAGAAAGAATTAATAAAAAATAAGGTAAGGATTATTTATAAAGCCAAGGCCAAAGGCATATTGGCCGAAGGTAATACGGTTAAAGGCGTATCGTTTGAAAGCGCTGAATCTATCTCCTGCAGCCGGGTCATTTTGGGGACGGGCGGAGTTTCTTACAGTTTTACCGGCTCAAGCGGAGAAGGGCTGATGATGGCTCAAAAATTAGGCCATAAAATTGTGCCTTTAAGGCCCGGGCTTGTATCTCTTAGGGTGAAAGAAAAATATCCTAAAATATTAGAGGGTTTAACCCTTAAAAATATCCGGATTAAGTTTTATAATGGGAAAAAAGAGATTGTCTCTGAGGTAGGAGAGTTAGTCTTTACGGAAACAGGGATATCCGGGCCATTAGTATTGACCTTAAGCGGAAGAATAATAGACTGGCTAGAGGACAAGAAAGAAGTTTACCCCGTTAGAAATCTTGGTCTGCCTCATAAACATTCTGGTATTTCTAATGGGGTTTATGCCGAAATAGACCTTAAACCAGGGTTAAGTCCTGAACAGTTAGATGGCCGGCTATTAAGAGAATTTAAAATAGGCCCTAAGAAGAATATTAAGAATATAATGAAAAGCCTTTTGCCTTTAAAGTTAGCGGATTTGATTATGGGAATAGCCAAGGTTAAGCCTGCTCAAAAGGCTAACCAGATTACCCATGATGAGCGTCGGAGGATAAGCGTTCTCCTTAAGGGCTGGCGTCTGAATATTACAGGCTCAGGTTCCATAGAAGAGGGGATGGTGACCAGGGGCGGGGTTTCTTTAAAAGAAATTAATCCGGCCACCATGGAATCGCGCCTTATCCATGGGTTGTATTTTTGCGGCGAGATGATTGATGTGGATGCGGATACCGGTGGGTTTAATTTACAGGCAGCTTTTTCCACGGGTTATCTTGCCGGAGAGAGCGCAGCGCTAAATTAGAATAATAGCGTTAATAGGTCCTGTCTTGTCTTGTTCTCGCAGCACCGTTCGATTTTCCCCACCGAGGAAAATCTCGCTTGGAGTTTGCGCTCGCTCGCCCTGACTCTGTAATTAGCTTGGGCACCTTGGCCGCTCGCACAAACTACATGCTGTTCGAATCAAGTCAAGCCATCCCATTAACGCCTTAAAAAATATGACGCAAATTTACTTAGCTTCCAAATCTAAGGCGCGCAGGAAACTCCTTCAAGGGCTTGGCCTAAAATTTAAGGTTATACCCACCGGTGTTAAGGAAATAAGAGTAGTGAAAGGTATTTCCTTTGCGCGGTTGGTGAAGATGAATGCTTTGAATAAAGCCATAGCTGCGGCCGAAAAAATCAAAAGTGGAGTGGTTATTGGCGCGGATACTATTTGCGTGCAAGATGGCAGAATATTCGGGAAGCCGCGCGATTTAAAAGATGCCAAGGTTATGCTTAAAAGATTATCAACTAAGCCGCAGTGGCTCTATACCGGGATTGCCGTAGTTGATAAACCCCCGCACCAATTATCTAAAAAAAATGAAGGCAAAATCAATTGGTGCGGGGGTAAAGATAAACAGAGAATCATGTTAGATTATGAGAGAACTAAAGTTTATATGGATAAATTAACGGATAAGGAGATAGATAGATATTTTGTCAAACTTTCTCCTTTAGGTATGGCAGGAAGTTTTGATATCCAGGGGAAGGGAGCAATTTTTATCCGTAGGATTGAAGGTTGTTTTTACAATGTCGTGGGTTTACCCATAAGAAAACTCTATCTTATGTTAAAGAAGTTAAACATAAAGATCTTTGCATTTATCTTGTTCTATTGTTCTATTGTTCTATTGTCCTCTGGCTGCTCTACCGAATACAATATTGTTACCGGAGAGCAGGAGGTATTTTACTATAGCACAGATAAAGAAGTGGCTATGGGCCAGGCTATAGCTAAGGAAGTGGAAAAAGAATACAAGCAGGTAGGAGACCCTTTAATACAGAAACGCGTGGAAGATATAGGTAAAAAAATAGCTGCGGTAAGCGACAGAAAAGAGATAGATTATCATTTTATGGTTTTAGATGATGATGAAGTCAATGCGTTTTCTTTACCCGGAGGGTATGTTTATGTAAATAAGGGCCTCGTGGATAAGGTTGAGAGTGACGATGAGCTGGCTGCGGTATTAGGGCATGAGATTGGGCATATTGTCGCCCGGCACAGTATCAAAAAGTTACAGGCCCTGCAGGGCTATTCAATATTAAGGCTCCTTGTTGCCGTAGCGCCTTCATCCGGGGAAATAGGTAATGCCGCAGATATTGCCTTCGCTGAGCTATTATTGGGTTATAGCCGGGAGGATGAGTTACTTGCCGATCAGTTAGGCGCGCGTTACATAAAATTAGCCGGTTATGACCCGCACGGAATGATTACTTTTCTGAAGAAATTACAGGAGATAAACAGGAGGAAACCATTGCAGCCCAAGTCATATTTTAAAACCCACCCTTATGTCCCGGATAGGATTCGGGCGGTCAAGCAGGAATTAGGGGAAAGAGTAAATTTTGATGATTACATCAATATTGAACAGAATACGCATAAGTAATTTTTTCCCATTTCTTGTTTTATTTCTCAGTATTATCGTCAGCCGTTTGGCCATAGCAGAAGAGCGAGCGGAGGATTCAAATATGAATAATCCTTTCGGAGTATTGGAGTTTTTGCATTGGAATCATTCCTGGAATAACTATAAATACGCCTCTCCTCTTGATTGGGAAAAGTCAATTGAGCGAATGAAGGAGGCTGGAGTGGGTTGGGTAAGGATGGATTTTCTCTGGCAGGATATTGAGCCTGAGGCAGGAGCCTTTAAATTTGATAAATACGATCAGATCGTAGAATTACTTAACAAAAATAATATATACATTTTGGGGATCCTTGATTATAGCGTTGGCTGGGCAGCTGCTTGCGATAAATGGAATTGTCCTCCGAAAGATAATGAGTTGTTTGTGAAATACGCTATGAAAGTAATCCAGCGCTATAAGGCCAAGATAAAACACTGGGAAGTTTGGAATGAGCCGGATTCATCGGTATATTGGTCAAATCAAGACGGGTTAAAAAGTTACTGTGCCTTATTAAAGGATGTTTATCGCGCGGCTAAAAAGATTGATCCGGATTGCAAGATATTAAACGGAGGCTTGGCTAATGGGTTAGCCAGCGTAAACAGGCTTTATGATAATGGCGCGAAAGATTATTTTGATATCCTTAATATCCATTTTTTTGAGAGCCCGCTTCATCAGGGCACTATAAAAGCAGTAACTGTTTATCCTAAGTTAGCCTATAAAGTAATGTCTCGTAACGGGGACGCAAATAAAAAGATCTGGATTACTGAAATCGGTTGTCCCGGTGTTAAGCGAGGGATAAATACGGATAATTGGTGGATGGGCAAGAATCCTACGGAAAAACAGCAAGCAGGGTGGGTGAAGCAGGTTTATACCGAGTTGCTTAAGGATAAGAATGTAGGAAAGGTTTTTTGGGCCTTTTTCCGGGATTGCTCAGGGCATTGGGATAACGGAGTGGATTATTTTGGCCTAGTGCGCTGGGATTTTTCTCGCAAGCCCTCCTTTAAAGCTTATGAGAAGTGTTTCCAACAATGGCGTAGATCTGGTGCGGGAGGAGGGAGTTGAACCCTCATGTCTTGCGACACAGGCTTCTGAGGCCTGCGCGTCTGCCATTCCGCCACCCCCGCAATTTGCTTTAAGTATATCTTACCTGTCTAAGCCTGTCAATTATAAAAGAATTGCCGCAGGGTTATTTTGTTGATATAATAAATTGCTATAATTTAGAAAGGGCTCATTAATGTTTATGGAGCATTTTAAGATTACCGGTTTAGCCGTATCCCAGATTTTCCTGCTGGCAGCCATGGGTTTCTTTTTGGTGAAAAAGAAATTCTTAAGCGGCCAGAGGCTTGATGATTTAAGCCGTTTGGTTATGGATGTTACGCTTCCTGTGCTTATATTTTGCCAGTTAATCAAGGATTTTTCTTTTAACCTGTATTCTAATTGGTGGATTTTTCCGCTAATAAGTATTGCCATTACACTGTTGGGTTTATTGATAGGATTTTTGTTTTTAGGATTTATAAAAGGCCGGCAGGAAAAGCTTCAGTTTTTAAGCCTAGTGGCGTTTCAGAATTCCGGTTACCTACCGCTTGCCTTAGTAGCGGCATTACTTTCGCCGGAGAAAGCCGGGGAGATGTTTATTTATCTATTTCTTTTTCTTATGGGTTTTAACCTGATTATGTTTTCTTTAGGTGTGCACCTATTGAATTTTCATAAGGAGAGAAAATTTAAAGTTCAAAGTTTGTTTAGCATGCCGGTTGTAGCTACAATTTTTAGTTTAATTATGGTTTATTTGGGCTTAAACAAGTTTTTCCCGTATGCTATCGTTAAGCCTTTGCGCATGTTAGGCGATACAACGCTTCCTTTGGCAATGCTCGTGGTTGGAGGCAACCTCGCCCAGATAAGCCTTACGCGCATAAATAAAAAAGCGGTTTCATTATTGATACTGGCAAAAATGATTATCTTGCCCTTGATAGGTATTGCCTTGATAATGCTCTTTAAGATTCCGGAGTTAATCGGGTTACTAATTATTATCCAATTGTCCATGCCTTCGGCAGTAACTCTTCCGGTAATCCTGAGGAGCTATAAGAAGGAAGATATCCTGGCAAGCCAGGGAATATTTATAACCCATATTGCCGGCGTTATCACTATTCCGGTATTTTTAATTTTATATTTTAGCCGGATTATGGTAAAATGAGTAAAATTATTGCCTCAAATCACAAGGCCTATAGAGACTATGAGATTATTGAGACAATTGAGTGTGGTATAGAATTAAAGGGTTCGGAGGTTAAGTCTATCAGGCAGGGAAATATTAATCTAAGCGATAGCTTTGCCCATCCCGAAGGAAGCGGCATAATTTTATATAATACTCATATAAGCCCTTATTTAGAAGCGAGCTATCTCAATGTTGAGCCGACTCGGCCGAGAAAACTGCTCTTGCATAAGAAGCAGATTGAGAGGTTAGTCGCAAAGCTTACCCAGAGAGGGCTTACCTTAGTCCCTTTAAAGGTATATTTTAATGACCGTGGGTTTGTGAAAATAGAGCTTGGGCTTGGCAAAGGTAAGAGGCTTTACGATAAGAGAGAAGATATCAAGCGCCGCGAGCTCGATCTTGGAATGCGTCGGATATTAAAGGTGAGAAGAGGAAAATAGTGTTTGTCCCCCGCCTAAACGCTTGTAAATTTCCTTCGCTTGGAAATTTACTGCGCAGGATGATGAAGAATAGGAATAGATGTGTTTTTTGCCCCGACGCTTCGGTCGGGGCGAATTTCAAATAAATAAAAAAAGGAAGAAATTCGGGGGTGAAAGGGCTCGACTTAAGCCGTCGGGTAAAAGTAGCATGCCGCGGACGCATGGTTAGCCGCGTTAATAACCCGTGCAAAATACAAACGCAAACAACCGTTTGTTCAGTGCCACTGCCAGGCCAATGGTTATGCCAATGGCCGGCATGGTCCCAGTCTTCGCTAACTAATTTAGCGAAGCCTCTATCCGTCCTCGCCTACGGGGTGGAATAGAGCACTAGTAGGATAGTTTAAGGCAGGTTAGCCTTTGGGCCTTAAGCGAAACTTTAAAAGGCTAAGGCTTATAATATCCTGCCCCGCAGGGTGTTATAAGCTTAAGTTGAAATGCGGGGCTAAGCATGTAGCGGCTTTTATTCGGTTGTTTAAGGACTCCGGTCCAATTCCGGACACCTCCACCAAAATTTTCCTTGTCGGAAAATTTTGGTGGATCCTGCACGAGCATCACGAAGTGACAAGCCAAGTGAAGGATCTTAGTGCTTTTTTCGCGACAGAGCGAAAAAATGGTGGTCCTTGCTCGTCATAAAGACTCGCAAGGATTTCGCCATATAAAAGATTAAGGTGCTCAATACTAAAAACGAGCGTAATGCCGGGGCAGATCCCGCCAAAAGGCGGCGGGATTAATTCGGCAATACAATTTGCGTTCGTTTCATTCCGCAAATTGGGGCCTCATTAACAAGCGGCATAGCGAGTGAAAGTATCTGATTTTTTCCCCGGAATTATCATAAAATAGAAGTTAGAAATTCTAACTTGACATACTTTACTACTCATGATATACTTCTTTTGGAGGTGAGAAGAAATGACTATTACAAAGTTAAAAGCTAAGAATCAGTTGACTATCCCTAGTGCGATAGTAAAAAGGCTTAACTTAAAGATTGATGAGTTGTTTGCTGTGGGTATTGAAGGTAATTATATAAAACTCATTCCTGTGAAGGTTGAGCCGCGTTATACTTCTGAAGAACTTAAGGCAATCGATCATATTGTAAAGAATGAAAAGGGTAAGGCTAAGGTCGTAAAGCCGGGTGAGGAATTTTCTCGTTATATTAAAAAAATAACTAAATGAATGCGCGCCAAGATAAGCTCTTTGTAAACTAACTGAATGAGAGGTGTCAGTAACGGTAAGGGTCTATAAGCCGTTTAGTCTGGAGTGGCCCTTGACATCGTAAGATGTCAAGGGTAAGCCGCTCGACAAAGCCGATTAAGTCGGCAAGACGAACAAGCAGACTGTAATGCGAATGAACCCAGATGTAGCCTCGTTAATTAAATAGAGGGGGCGACCCCGTATTCATTGGGGGAAGCCAGCAATTAAGCTGGATAAGTAGACATATGAAAGCTTAATCCTTCTCGGGGTATCAGGGGCGGTATGTTTGGAGAGTTTACGAAAGGAACTTGGGAGAGCCTACTGTAAGCAGCATCAATTCCTATAAGGCAAAACCGAAAGGGAGGAGATTACAGAGGCAGTCGGATGAGTCCATAGTAGCGATGATGATAGAGACACTAAAACTCTATTTATGCGAAGGGGCTCTACTTTAACAAAAGTTTCCTTGAGAGGGAGGGCTAAAGTAGATTGGAAGAACTGAAAAGCAACCTAACAACTACAGATACAGTTCAGGAACTTCAGAGGAAACTATTTCAAAAGGCAAAGTCTAACGTAGGCTTTCGCTTCTATGCGTTGTATGATAAGGTTTACCGAATTGATGTTCTGAGTGAAGCTTGGGAAAGGGTTAAGAGCAACAAGGGCGCAGGTGGTGTAGACGGACAGACCTTTGAGGATATTGAGAAGCAGAGTGTAGGACAATTCCTTAAAGGTATCCAGCAGGAGCTAAAGGCAAAGACTTACTGCCCGCAGCCTGCAAGAAGAGTCTATATCCCGAAGCCAGACGGAACAAAAAGACCGCTCTCAATACCAACAATAAAGGATAGGGTGGTGCAGGCAGCGTTAAAGCTTGTCATCGAGCCTATCTTTGAGGCGGATTTTGAGGATTGTTCTTATGGCTTCAGACCCAGTAAGTCAAGTCAACAAGCAGCCCTTGAGGTGCGTAAACTGCTTAACTTTGGCTACAAAGAAGTAATCGAAACGGACATTGAGGATTGTTTTGGTTCAATTCCTCATCGGGAACTTCTGGATATGGTAGCCAAGAGGGTAGTAGACGGCAATATCCTCTGGCTGATAAAACTCTTTCTTAAAGCAGGTGCAATGGAAGGTAATGACAGGTGGACAGATAATAAAGGCACGCCGCAAGGCGGGGTAATTTCGCCCCTCTTAGCCAATATCTATCTTAACAATATAGATAAAAGCTGGAAGCCTTTAAACAATTCTGCCCGCCTTATCCGTTACGCTGATGACTTGGTGATTATGTCCAAGTATCACTCGCAAGAGACAATGGCAAAACTTAAAGATTTAGTTACCCGGTTAAAATTGCGGCTTAAGCAAAGCAAGACCCGCATACTTAACGTTGAGTATGAGCATTTTGACTTTTTGGGCTTTACTTTTACCAAAGCCTTAAACAGGCACAAGGATAAACGAACAACCTACTTTTATCCCTCTCATAAAGCTGAAAATGCCATAAGAAGAAGGATAAGGCAGATAGTAGATTATCGTCGTCCTATAAAGGTAGAGCAATTAGTCGAAGAGCTTATGCCTGTGTTAAGAGGTTGGGTAAACTACTTTAGGATTGCCAATTCTTCAAGAAAATTCGGGAAAATCAAGTTTTACGTTGCGCAGAGAATAAGAAAGTTTATGCGTAGGCACAAGGGAAAGGTAGGTTACGGATATAAACAATATCCCGATACCTTCCTTTACCAAAAGTTAGGGGTATACAATGACTATCGTGTCTGCTGGGCGAAAACCTTTTGAAGAAATGTTATCGGAAAGCCGTGTGAGGGAAAACCTCACGCACGGTTTGATGAGGGGGTGGTGGAAACGTGAGTGAAGAAAATAATTCTCAACGCACCACTGCTCCACTCTCCAAAATTTTAATCCTGCCGTCTTTTGAACGCTCAGTTAAGAAACTAACTCGTCAAGATAAGAATAATCTTGCTGAAAGTTTAGAAGCCTTTAATTTATTTTTGCTCTCAGGTGAGTTATCTGCTGGACTACCGCCAAGACGGTAGATTCAAATTGCTAACGCA
>PEYI01000059.1 GCA_002774445.1 Candidatus Omnitrophica bacterium CG08_land_8_20_14_0_20_41_16
AAGCAAAAAGGCAAATTTTGGGTGGGGGCAAAATTTGCCTTTTTGCCCCTAAACTGCACCTCTTAAAAAAAACAAATTGCCTGAGGGGAAAAATCTTGTATAATAGCATATGTTAAATGTCAATAAGTAAGATTATTTTATTACTTGTATTATTTTATAGGTTTAGTTGGTTAATGTCAAGCAAAAATGCTGGCTAAGAAGGTTAAAGAGCTAAGAAAGAAAAAAGGTATTTCTCAGGATAAATTAGCCCGGGAAGCCAACGTCTCTTATAATACCATAGTCAAGATTGAAACAGGCGGATCAAAAAATCCTACAGTCTTGACTCTCGCTGGTATTGCGAAGGCTTTAGGCGTTTCTTTGGATGATTTAGCCAAGGGATGCTCCAAGGATACAAAGTAACATTTTACCTTGAAAAAATGCGGCTATAGGGTATACTTTATACAGTATTTTGGCTTTAAAACCAACTAAATAATCCGGTAGTCTTGGTCTATGGAGGTAGCCAGGATTGCCACGGTAATTTGTAAGCCGGATTGACAAAAAGGGCCTATTCCGGCTTTTTTGTTTTTCTTAAAATAAGAGATTAAAAAAAAGAGGGAACAAATGCTGGGGAAGATGGGGAAACTAAGAAAAATTTTATCTTTGCTTTTAAGTTTTGGCTTATTATTTCAACAAATAAGCTTTGCCCAGATAGCCGCAGAGTTAAATATTGCGAATTACCTCTCAAGGATCGGCTCTAATCTAACTCAGGAAAGATTTAGGCCGCTACATCTGCGGTATTTTTCCTACGACACCCTTAAGGATAGTTTCAAACTCCTTTTGGACAAAGGCGACCTCAAGAACTTAGGGGAACAGGAGCTTGAGAGCTCAACTAAGACCCTGCTAAATTATTTTTTGGTGGGGGTAACGCTGCCTGGTAATGCATTTTGGGTTAATTTAAGGCCAGACTCTGAAGATCAGATTATTGACCCATACCTTGAGAAGACAGACGTGGGTAAAATCATGCTTGAGGCAGACCTTCAGCTTAAGAAAGACACTGCCAAATTTACCTCTCCTGAAACTCCTGAAGGAAGGGAATACTGGAATAAACTCTATAAAAAGGCAGAAGGGCTCTTTGGGTATGACTCTGTAACTATTCCTACCTTAACCAGGCCTTGGATAGTCCCCGGTGAAATTATCGTGCGCGAAGGTAATGATAACGCCTATATTTATAAAGCCACATTAAAGGTTATGCTGGAGCAGGACTATTTAAGGGATTCAGCGGCTTATAATTTTGAGGATGTACGCTCTAAAGTCCTAAACGAGTATTCCTCACAACTTATCCGTGAACTTATCATTCCTAAACTTACCAAAGAAGTAAACTCAAGCAAAAGATACGCTTCTTTAAGGCAGGTATATTATTCACTGATACTCTCCCGTTGGTTTAAACTGCGCTTTGCTGGAAAGAGCGGCACTTATGCTTCCTTAATTGATACCAGAAATCTTACCGACCTTACCCCCAAAGAACCTTGGTCAAAGACCGATTATTTTAAGCAGTATCAAAAGTCATTTAAGGATGGCGAATATAACATTAAAGAACCAGTTTATACTCCTACGGGCCAAGTTATCAGAAGTTATTTTAGCGGTGGCATAGAAATGGGAGCTACTGCTTCTAGCTCTATTAATAACCGAAGCGGAATTGTTAATCCCACAGAGCTTTCTCCTGAAAATCTCTCTAAACTCGGAGTTTTGATGAAAGGTAATCCTGTTGGTATGCAGCTTTCCGCTGCCTCACCATTGGCGGATAAAAACCCTTCCAGAGAACTTCCAAAATATGGCGATTCTAATTTTTGGCCTGGCCGTATGAAAATGCAGATGCAAGATTTGGGTAATTTAGAATTGGTTTCTGTAAGTATGTTTTTCGGGCGTCCTCATTTGGGAGACTGGTTATTCAAAAATGTGTTTCCTATCTTCGAAAAAGCTGAACCGGAAGTACAGAGAATATTACAAAGAAAGCTTTCCAATCCAGCACGAACACACAAAGAAGTTTTAAAAGAAAGGCAAACCCTTGCGGCAATGTTAGAACTTGCAGAGGTGAAAGGGGGCGAGGAAGAAGAGCCTTTATTAGAGAGGCTGATGAAGCTTATTAAAAGCTACCAAAAAACTAAGAATGATTTTTATTATGAGTTGCAGATACTAAGGTCATATCATTATCCATATTTTAGTTTATACGCTAAGCGCCCCATTGACACTCCTGCAAAATACAACAAACCTTACCCTGATGTAGTTCCTTCTCTTATTAAATTGGGAAAAATCATACTTACTCTTCAAGAGATTGAACGGACTATTCCTGACCACGACTCTCCTATTATTAAAAAATGGAAGGGAAAAATTCAAGAAGTCTTAGCACGCAAAGAGCTAAGACCCTTTTTAGAAAGACCACATTTTTTAGAAGCGATAACAGACTGGCGCATAGGTCCCTATGTATTTGTTAAACCAGATGATTTAAAAAGTTTTATGAAGAGTAAAGATTCACGATATCTTCGTGATCATGAAAATTTTAGTTTAGAATATGCTGTTGCAGCGCAAAAACATCTTAGAGAAGGAAAGAAATTGGGAGTTGTTTTAAAAGAGGCCTCTACTTTAGCAGAAGAGCTCACTGACCTTTGGGTAATCAATGTTGATACGCTTTCAGAAGAGGAACATCAAAGATTTGTCAAAGCAGCAGAAGAGGAACGTGAAGAGGAAGAAAGAAGAATGTTTGATGCCCCTTTTGATTTTATGTCTGATCGCCTATCTGGATTATTCGGTGATAGGCACAAATCACGTAAATTAGGAGTGAAGGCGAGTGGAGATAAACATCCGTTTCTTCGTCAATTCCCCGATGGCATGATACAGGACCCATTAGCAGAAATGGATTATTATGCACGAATAGCTCGATATATGTATGACA
This sequence comes from Candidatus Omnitrophica bacterium CG08_land_8_20_14_0_20_41_16, assembly GCA_002774445.1. GTDB lineage: Bacteria > Omnitrophota > Gorgyraeia > Gygaellales > Profunditerraquicolaceae > Sherwoodlollariibacterium > Sherwoodlollariibacterium unditelluris. The sequence goes on from PEYI01000059.1 coordinate 2,930, forward strand.
ATAATTATCATTTTGCAGATATACATCAACCTACAGGAACCATTAACTTAACCTTATTTCGCAGTCCAGTTCTTATTGCAGGTAATTTCCAAAGGGTTACAGGAAGAAGCGAGCCTACGGATTTAATATCTCTACTTAGCAAAATAACCGGAGATACAAGAGGAGATGAGGAAATAGAAAAGAAAATAATTAGAATTGAGCCTATCTCGGTAAAACTTAGTAGTGCAAATAACGCCCTTCTTCTAAGTGGTCCCAATATGGGTGGGAAAACCACAACAGCTCGGGATATTGGACTAGCTGTTCTATTAAATCAGGTCGGACTCCCTATCCCAGATGAGTTTGCGCAATTAGGCATTTTCAGAAATATTTACACTGTTTTTCCTCAGCCTGAGCAATTACAAGCAGGGTATGGCTACTTTGCTAATCTTATTAAACAGCTCACGGAACTTATTAAGAAGGCAGGTCCTGGAGATTTAATAATTTTAGATGAAGTTCCTACAGGGACGGATTATTACGGACTCGTTGCCATATCTACTGTTCTTATCGAAGATTTGATTAACAGCGGTGCCACAGTTATTGTTACTGGACATCTGAAAAAGGCTTTTGAATTGATTGCTGAGCGAACAGGACAACAGCCCTTTATGCATACTGTCAAAGAAGAGGGCGACCACATTGTTCCAGACTATCGCCTAGAGCCAGGTATAGCAAAACATAGCTATGCTATTGAATTAATGAGTCAAGTCGATTTTCCTAACGAAATTGTTGAACTTGCCCGCTCCTATTACTTGGCGATTACAGAAGGTAAAAAATTAGAAGATATTAAGCGAAAAGATAGGTTGCCATATACAGACTCTAGAGAAGAAGAACAATCTTCAGGATTCAATATGTTTGAGACGATTCTTCGTAATCTTTATCCGGAAAAACATTTTGCATTTGAGAAAAAGTCTCAGGACAACCTTATAAGCATATTTACTGCACAACGAAAAGAAGCGGAGTCTATGCAAGCTTTATTTAGAGGTATGGGCGGATTTTTTGGAATGGGAGACGAAGCTAGAAAAGAGGTAGAGATCGAAAAAGGCAAGGATGAAGAAAAGGATGATGTAGCCGAAAGATTACGCATCACGGATTTATTTATAAGCCAGAAAGCGGAATATTTAGAAAAATTGACAGATATGTTGTCTGCATTTAGAGAAATACCGAGTCGAAGAGGTTATTGGGGTAAGCCTAAGTATGAACATGACGAAAATATGCAAAAATTACAGTATGTTAAGAAAGCACTTGAGGATCTTTTGAAACACGTAGAAGTTCTTGAGAAAGATAAAGAAATAAAAAGCGTTTTAGAAGCATTTCGAAAAGCATTGGAACAGTTGGATACACTGCAAAAGGAATCCACCGAAAAATATAATCCAGAAATAGGAGAAGATGGTCTTGTAAAATTAGAGCAAGAATGGAAAGGAAAATGGAATAAAATTTTAGATAGCTTAGCTAACTCTCTGCTTATTCTTGATGAATATACAGGTATAGCTCGTAGTGTGCTTAAGTACGAACTTAAAGCACCAGAATTTTCTGATAAACCAAATACGTTCTCGTTAAAGAAAAGCCGTCCGTTATTCCCAAATAGAGGATTCCTTGGAGAGGGCGAGCCGTTTCTTAAAAATGGAGTTCCCCAAAGCTTTACAATTGACTCTGAAAAACCAGTGATGGTTCTTACTGGTCCCAACTCAAGCGGTAAAAGTGTGCTAATGCTCAACAGCTATGTAAACGCTTTATTCGCTCATAATGGTTTCTATGTTTCTGGCGACTTAGAAACCAGTCGCTTTGAAGATGTCCATGCTTTCTTTGGTGGACGTAATGTAACTGATGTTGGTGAGAGCTATTTTCTAAATATCCTTAAACAATACGCTAAAATCATAGATAACATTTCTCCTAATAGCATAGTTGTTTTAGATGAACTCCACGGGACCGATAACTTCGAATTGGCTGCTATTCAGTTAGCTGTATTGCATTATCTTAGAGAAAAGAATGTCACCGTTATATTCAACACACATATTCGTGATGGTTTGAAGTTAGCGGCTGAGAAAGTTGGCCTTGATTTTTGGCAAACAGATGTGGAATATAATGCTTTAGAGAATAAGGTTAAGCCACTTTATACAGTTTCTCCTGACCCAAATCTTGAAGCAAAGAGTTATGGATTAGCAATTGCAAGTGAATGGCTTTCTACAGATCAAATAACCCGTGTAAAAGAAATTCTTCAACGAATCGGGAAATCCGCAGAGAATCCTGACACAACCGGAGAATCTACTAAGACCACCGCCTCTCCGCTGACGCCTCAGGAACACGCTACCTCCAGTCCCGCTGTCGCTGATTCCTCATTAAAAGAAAAACCACTTGGTGGTATAGATTTTCGGAATCTCCCAGTAAATATTCAGCCAATTGGAAGCTTTAATGGACTGAATTTTAAGTTACCGCATTTAAGCCAATCAGAACTTGAACAGATAAATGCAGACTCAGAACTCCAGCAGATTAATAATATGGTTAAAGCCGGGATTACTCCTTCGGGAGAGAGAATTAAAGAGTTAATTGCTTTGTGTGCAGAATAAGGAAATAAATTCTCAGATTGATAACTTATTATTGTGCCTTGCGAATATTTTCAAGCTGGAAGAAGAAAATGCCAGCGAAAGCTCTCTTGAATTAAAGGAAGCATTGGTAATTGTTGATTCGCAAATTTGAAATATTTATAATATACCCGCCTTTTTCCAAAAACCCACTACCATACATTATTCTTGCATAGCTTATAAGTTATGCTAAAATTAATACGGTGTTATTCTTTTTTCCCCTCAGGCAATTTGTTTTTTTTAAGAGGTGCAGTTTAGGGGCAAAAAGGCAAATTTTGCCCCCACCCAAAATTTGCCTTTTTGCTT
>PEYI01000077.1 GCA_002774445.1 Candidatus Omnitrophica bacterium CG08_land_8_20_14_0_20_41_16
TAAATTCTTAAAAACCTCTTTACTTATACAAAGAAGCTTCGTTAACTTTCCTTCATAGGGGAGGGGGTAACGATCTATGGTATCATTCCCATATAGCGTTTTTATCTCTCTTGACAAGATGAGTTTTTGTGTTATACTCAACTAATTAATCTTCAGGGCAGGGTGAAATTCCCGACCGGCGGTAGCGCACAAGCGCATGCCAACCTTTCTGATAAGGTTGGGCGAGCGCAGAAGCGCACACCGGCGCTTCATTTAGCGCCGGGTGTAAAAGCCCGCGAGCTCCGCACAAGCGGAGCACCAGCGCAATTTGCGCACAAGCGCATGCTGGCGCAATACCTATTATGTGCCAGGCACCAATCAAGCGCTGGGTGCTTCCCTTGGTGTGTTGAGCAGATCTGGTATAATTCCAGAGCCGATGGTGTCAAAGAAGCGGATGTCAAAACACCCAATCCTATCGGATGGATTGGTGTTGCCGTTTCTCGGCAAGTCCAGATGAAAGAAGATTTTTATTCTCATGCCCGGAGATCATCTTCGGGCTGCTTATTTTATGGGGGATTTGATGCTGAATAGTATCAAGGAAATACTAGAAGACCTAAAAGACGGTAAGATGGTTATCGTGGTTGATGACGAAGGCCGCGAAAACGAAGGCGATTTGGTTATGGCAGCGTCTTTTGCCTCTCCGGAGGGGATAAATTTTATGGCTAAGTTTGGCCGGGGGCTTATTTGTGTTCCTATGGAAGAATCGAGGCTTGATTTCTTAAGGTTAGAGCCTATGCTAAGAGATAAAAGTCCTTTTAACCAGAAGGATCCTTTTGCTACTGGTTGGGTTATATCAGTGGATGCGGCTAAAGGAATTACCACCGGGATATCCGTATATGATCGCTCGCGCACAATTGAAGTTTTGATTGATTCTAAGACGATGCCCGGAGATTTAGTCCGGCCTGGGCATATTTTTCCTTTGAGGGCGCGTTCCGGAGGGGTATTGGTGCGCGCGGGACATACCGAAGCAGCCGTGGATTTTATGCATTTAAGCGGATTATATCCTGCGGCCGTTATCTGTGAAATTATGAACGATGATGGGGGCATGAGCCGTATGCCTGAGCTTCTAAAGTTTTCTAAAAACCACAATTTAAAGATTTGCTCTATTGCTAGCCTTATTGAATACCGCCGTAAGTCCGAAAAATTAATTGAGAGGTTAACCGAAACTACCCTGCCTACGGAATTCGGAGAATTTAAGCTCGTTCTTTTTAGGGATCTTACAAATAACAAAGTTCATACTGTTCTTATTATGGGGCAATTGAGCGAAGAGCCGGTTTTGGTGCGCGTACATTCAGAATGCTTGACCGGAGATGTTTTTGGTTCATTGCGTTGCGACTGTGGCCGGCAATTAGCTATGGCAATGCAGATTATATCTGCGGAAAGAAAGGGGGTTATACTTTATATGAATCAGGAAGGCAGGGGCATTGGCCTGGTGGATAAAATTAAGGCCTATAATTTACAGGATAAAGGATTAGATACGGTTGAGGCAAATGAAGCATTAGGATACAAGCCTGACTTAAGAGATTACGGAATCGGAGCGCAGATTTTGGTGGATTTGGGCTTAAAAAATATCCGGCTTCTCACCAATAATCCGCGCAAGATTGTAGGTTTAGAAGGTTATGGCCTGAAGGTTATAGAACGCGTTTCTTTAGAGATCGAACCCAATCCTTTAAATTATCAGTATCTTAAAACTAAAAAAGAAAAACTCGGTCATCAGCTTAAAATTTAAATGGGTAAATGGTAAATGGGTGGTAAATGGGTGGTAAAGTAAATGGGGACGCTCCCCAAAGGGACACTCTGCTAATAAAAACGTAAAATTTTATTCAAAAACTCGATAAATCATAACGGTTTTCATTAGAGAGTGGCACCTTGGGAAGCGTCCCCCAGAAACGAGGAGGTGTAAAGATGGTAAAGACCATTGAAGGTAATTTAATCGCCAAAGGCAAGAAGTTTGGTATCATTGCTTCGCGCTTTAACGATTTTATTACCAAGGAATTGGTTTCAGGCTGTTTGGATACTTTAGTAAGACATGGTGCAGGAGAGCAGGATTTAACTGTTATTTGGGTTCCGGGCGCTTTTGAGATTCCTCTAATTGCCCAAAAACTGGCTAAATCTAAATCCTACGATGCTATAATTTGTTTAGGCACAGTCATCCGGGGAGCAACTCCCCATTTTGATTATATTGCCTCAGAAGCAGCTAAAGGAATAGCCAGAGTCAGCCAGGATACAGGTTTACCTCTAATCTTTGGGATTATTACTGCCGATACCATTGAGCAGGCAGTTGAACGCGCAGGAACAAAAGAAGGCAACAAAGGCAGAGATGCTGCTGTGAACGCCATTGAAATGGCGAATTTGGCGGATAAGTTATAACAAAAAATGAGAAAACGCACCAAGGCGAGAGAATTTGCTCTGCAGATTCTTTATCAGATGGATATTACCCGCGATACCCCCGAGGATGCGCTGGATAATTTTTGGTCTGCCCATAGCGCAGAGGAGATTGAAAGCGCATTAAAGGAGTTTGCTTCCAAGTTAGTTAAAGGAGCAGTTCTTCATTTAGCTGAGATTGATAAAAAAATTTCTCAATATGCCACTAATTGGCAGCTTAAACGTATGGCTGTGGTGGATAGGAATATAATGCGTATGGGTTGTTTTGAGCTTATCTATTGCGAGGATATCCCGCCTAAGGTTTCAATTAACGAAGCAGTAGATCTCGCCAAGAAATTCTCCGGCATTGAGGCAGGCAAGTTTGTTAACGCAATTTTAGATAAAGTAAAAATAGAGAAAGAAGGTGCGGGGTGAAATTCGCAGACCTGCATCTACATACTTTGTTTTCTGATGGCACCTATACTCCGGAAGAATTGGTCTTAAAGGCCGTTGACGCTGGTTTGGCTTGTATTGCCATAACTGACCATGATACGGTTTGTGGTTTGGCTCAGGCGATAGCTATAGGTAGAGATAAGGGGCTTGAGGTTTTGCCCGGCATAGAGCTAAGCGCGGAATACGGCTCTCAGGAAGTGCATGTATTAGGGTATCTTATTAACTATAAATTACGGGGGTTCTTAAGGCAATTAGATATTTTAAGAGAAAACCGTGTTATGCGGGTGCATAAGATAATCGGGAAATTAAATGCTGTCGGGATAAACTTGGATACTCAGGCAGTATTTGATATCTGCGCAGGTGGTATCCCGGGCAGGCTGCATATTGCCCGGGCTTTAGTCAAGGGTGGTTTTGTAAAATCAATATTTGAGGCCTTTAATAAATATATTGGAGATAAGGGGCCGGCTTATGTCTTGGGTTTTCATTTTAGCCCCCAGGATGCTATAAGATTTATTAGGGATGCCGGAGGGGTTTCGGTCTTAGCGCATCCGCATTGTCTTCATAACGACGAGCTGATTTTAAAATTTGCAAAGTTAGGGCTTATGGGTTTGGAAGCTTATTACCCGGAATACTCTCAGGAAGAAACTAATTTTTATTTGAATTTAGCCAAGGAGTATAATTTATTGGTTACCGGAGGCTCAGATTGCCATGGTAATGCTAAGTCCGAAGTCAAGATAGGTTCAGTTAAAATACCGTATGAGTTGGTTGAGAAGTTAAAAGAAGCAAACGACCCCGCTTCTTCTGCATATTCAGCTATTAGAAAGGCGCAGGGGCTAAAACAAATGAACCCCGCACCTTCTAAAAGTTCAAACAGAATAAAAAGAAGGTGCGGGGTGAATAAGAAAGAAGGGGCGGGGTGAAGAAAAACCACGAATATTATATGAATTTGGCGATGCGGCTTGCTCTAAAAGCTAAGGGTAAGGCTTACCCTAATCCTATGGTTGGCGCTGTAGTTGTCAAAAATGGCAAGATTTTAGGAAAAGGTTTTCACGAACGAGCGGGCCTGTCTCACGCAGAAGTTATGGCTTTAGACGAAGCAGGAGAGAATGCTAAGGCCGCAACTCTTTATGTTACTTTAGAGCCTTGCGCGCATTTTGGCCGCACTCCGCCTTGCGTAGATAGGATTATTGGAAGCAGGATTAAGGAAGTTATTGTGGGTATGATTGATCCTAATCCTATAAATAATGGCAAGGGAATTGCTATATTAAAACAGTGCGGTATTAAGGTTCAGGCAGGGATTTTAGAGGATAAATTGAGGCGAATGAACGAAGTTTTTATAAAGTATATTACCAAAAGAATGCCGTTTATTACGTTAAAAGCCGCGGAATCTTTAGACGGCCGTATAGCCACGAGGACAGGGGATTCTAAATGGATTACCTCGGATAAGTCGCGTGAGTTTGCCCATTGCATTCGGCAGGATTTTGACGCGATTATGGTCGGTGTTAATACGGTATTAAGAGATAACCCTAAGCTCGACGCGTGGTTTACTAAGAAACAACCGATTAAGATAGTTGTAGATAGCCAGTTGAGTACGCCCCAGAATGCAAGTATCTTTTCTCAAGGCGCATCGGTAATAATTGTAACCTTGCCTACTAAGCCGGGGCAGGAGACTGAAAACAGAAAGATATTGGCCCGGAAGGCCAAGATTTTAGAGGCCGAAGAAAAGGATGGGCAGATAAATTTAAGAGATATGTTTAAGAAATTATCCCGGATGGGCATAGGAAGCATATTAGTTGAGGGGGGCGGGACATTAAACGGATCCATATTTGACGAGGGGTTAGTGGACAAGGTAATGTTTTTTATAAGTCCTGAGATTATTGGCGGTAAAGAGGCAATTAGCTCGGTTATGGGTAAAGGTTTAAGCCGGGTAGAAAAGGCGGTTAAGTTAAAAGAGGTTAAATTAAGACGAATAGGTGAAGATTTTTTGATAGAAGGATACATAAAATAAAATGTTCACAGGTATAGTTGAAGAATTAGGCGAAGTAAAAAAAATTTCCCGGCGTGGCGCTGTCACGCTGTTTGAGATCAAGGCAGATAAAACATTATCTGAGACAAAAATAGGCGAGAGCATCTCGGTAAACGGCGCCTGTCTTACGGTAGTTCAAATTGGCAAGGATTCTTTTAGTTTTGAAGTTATGCCTGAAACACTTAAAGTGACTAATCTGGGAATTTTAAGGATTAATGAGAAGGTCAATCTTGAGCGCAGCCTAAAGATTGGAGATAGAGTATCCGGGCATTTTGTCTTAGGCCATATTGATTGTTTAGGTATTATCCGTAAGAAAGGTATAGTTTCGGGAAATCTAGGTTTTGAGATAGTTGTGCCGGTTAAATTCATTAAGTATTGTTTGCTTAAAGGTTCGATTGCCATAGACGGTATAAGTTTAACCATTGCGGATAAAAAATCCAATACCTTTATGGTGTATATCATTCCGCACACCCTTAAAAATACTACTTTAAGTTTTAAGGGCCCGTCAGATAAAGTGAATATTGAGTTTGATATGCTTGCTAAAAAATAGGGACTTCTATTTCTTGCCTTCGTTTCTAATTTCTGATATACTTAATTTAAAATTTAACGGGGAGTAGCGCAGTTTGGCTAGCGCGTTTGGTTCGGGACCAAAAGGCCGTGGGTTCAAATCCCACCTCCCCGACCAATCTAAACGTTAGTGATTTGATTAAATAAAAATATGAGTAAATCATTTACTATCCACGATTTACCAAAAGAGGAGCGTCCACGCGAGCGACTGGTTAAGTTTGGCGAGCAGGCGCTTTCGGCTCAAGAATTATTAGAGCTTATTTTGGGACGAGGGTAGATTCAAATTGCTAACGCAACACTTCACAGAATTTTTCATGAGGTGTATAAAAACAAAGTGTTTTCCGCGGTCTATCG
>PEYI01000065.1 GCA_002774445.1 Candidatus Omnitrophica bacterium CG08_land_8_20_14_0_20_41_16
TTGCTCTACCGGTGCAACGCTTAACAAATTGGTTTAAGCATTTTCAGAAAGGTGAAACTGATCAAGATCATCCAATAAGAGAAAAAGGAGACCTCGGTAAGCTTGCTAGCGAGGTTGAGCAGGTAGCATTATCTTTAAGAGTTGCCCGAAGGACGATTTCGGATGAAGCACAGGCGCGCTTAGAAAAAGAAGAGGTATGGACAGAAGTAAAGTTAAGAGACCTCGTTCGTGCAAAATTGGGCGAGAACGCATTATTTGTAGTTTCGAACCGGGAACCATACCTGCATGTTATAGATGAGGCCACAGGGATTACTAAGTGTATGAGGCCGGCAAGCGGTGTTGTTACTGCTTTACATCCGATTCTATGCGCTTGCGGAGGGACGTGGCTAGCTCATGGCGCCGGTAATGCTGATAAGAAATTTGTCAATTCAAAAGATAAGCTTGGTGTTCCGCCTGAAGATAACCGTTATATTTTAAAAAGAATATGGTTGAATAAGGAAGAAGAGGATGGCTACTATTACGGTTTTTCTAATGAAGGGCTGTGGCCGCTTTGTCACAATACGCATACACGCCCTATGTTTAGAGAGACGGATTGGAATGCCTATAAGAAGGTAAATCAAAAATTTGCTGATAGCCTATTGGAGGAATTGCCTGCTAAGAATCCTTTTGTGTTTATTCAGGATTACCATTTTACATTATTAGGTAGGATGATTAAAGAAAAAAGGCCTGATGCTACTATTGCTTTATTCTGGCATATTCCCTGGCCGACCCCGGAGTCATTCTCAATATGTCCTTACCGTAAAGAAATCTTGGACGGAATGCTTGGTTGTGACTTGATTGGATTTCATGTGCAGAATCACTGCAACAATTTCTTGGATACGGCAAACAGACTCCTTGAGTCAAGGGTTGACACGGAAAAATTCAGCGTTGTCCGGCTGAATAAAGAAACTTTTATCAGAGCATTCCCTATCAGCGTTAACGGATATATGAACAAGAAAGTTGAAGCGGCGGATTTGGAGAAACAATTAGCGAAGATTAAAATGGAATTTGAATTAGGCGATAAAATTATCGGAGTTGGAGTGGATAGGATTGATTATACAAAAGGCATTGTTGAGCGAGTGCTTGCCATTGACAGGTTTTTTGAAAAATACCCCCAGTATAAGAAAAAAGTAACATTTATTCAGATGGCCGCTCCCAGCCGCGTTCATATAAAACGCTATCATGATCTTATGTCAGAGATCGATGAGTTAATTGAGAAGAAAAACTGGAAGCATATGGATGGGAATTGGAAGCCGATTATTTATCTTAAGAAGCATTTTTCTGCGGAAGAAATCATGCCTTTTTATAAAATAGCAGATTTTTGTATAGTCAGTTCTTTGGACGATGGAATGAATCTGGTTGCTAAAGAATATGTTTCAGCAAAGAAAAATTTATCTGGCGTGCTTATTTTAAGCCAGTTTACAGGCGCCGCCCGGGAGTTGACCGATGCGATTCAGTTTAATCCCTATGCGATTGAAGAGTTCGCCGAAGCCATAAAAACAGCTGTTGAAATGCCGATAGAGGAGAAGAAAAAGCGCATGGAAAATATGAGGAAAGTCGTTGCTGAAAATAATATTTATCGCTGGGCGGGCAGCATTATCTCGGAACTCACAGCCCTGAAGAAAGTTTAAAAACAAATATGAATTATTTATTTACACAATTTAGCAGGATAAAAGAACTGTTACGCGATAAATTTATTTTACTTTTGCTGGATTATGATGGCACCCTGACGCCTATTGTGGAGACGCCGGAGAAGGCAGTTATCTCTAAAAAAGCAAAAGAACTATTGCAGAAATTATCGAAAAACCATAATTGTAAATTAGCCATCATAAGCGGTAGGTCATTAAAGGATATAAAAAATATAGTGGGAATAAAAGACATTATCTATGCCGGCAATCATGGACTGGAAATAGAAGGCCCGGAGATTAAATTCAGGACTCCGGTATCTCCGCGGTCAAAAGAAGTTATCGGCAATGTTTACAAAAGAATAACAAATAAACTCTCAAGGATTAAAGGCGTGCTAATTGAAGATAAAGGATTAGCCATCAGCGCGCATTATCGGAGGGTGAATAATAAAGACGTGCCTGAATTTAAGCGCATTTTTGGCGAGATTACAGCTCCATTTGTTATACGGGATAAAATAAAAATAACCAAAGGCAAAAAAGTCTTTGAGATAAAGCCTCCTGTGAAATGGACAAAGGGCAGCGCAGCCCTGTGGTTTTTAGCGAGGCAGAAATTTGCACTAGGGGAAGATAACGTTTTCCCTGTTTACATAGGGGATGATATAACAGATGAGGATGCCTTTCGGGCATTAAAGAATAAAGGTTTGACAATATTTGTTGGTGAGCCTGTAGACTCAGCAGCAGATTATTATGTAAAGAATACAAAAGAGGCCATAAAATTTCTGAAACAAATCCTTAAGTTGAAATAAGAAGAACGCTGCCTTTATTGAAAGCAAAAATCGCCTTAGATTAGCTACTGATTCTTTTAAAATGAGCGAATTTATTAACTGGTGGAATCATTTTCCTGAACATATAAGCCCTGTTGCTTTTAGAATAGGCCCAGTGCAGGCGCATTATTATGGGCTTATGTATCTAGTTGCTTTTCTTACCGTATATTTACTTGTTTTAAGCAGGCTGAAAAAAGAAAACACAGGCTTTTCAAAAGAAGTTATAGACAATTATTTTCTTTGGGCGATTTTAGCCGTTCTGATAGGAGGCAGAGTAGGATATGCTTTATTTTATAATCTTGCGTATTACATTAACCATCCTTTAGAGGTAATTCTGCCTTTTGATATCAATAACGGATACCGCTATATAGGACTATACGGGATGAGTTATCACGGCGCCCTTATAGGAATAATCGCTGCATCGGTAATTTTTTGCCATAAATTTAAGTTGAATTTCTGGCTGCTCGCGGATTTATTCGCTCCTGCTGTCCCTTTGGGATATACATTCGGCAGATTAGGAAATTTTATAAATGGCGAACTTTATGGACGCGTTACTAGTGTGCCGTGGGGTATGTATTTCCCTTTAGACCCTATGCGTCAATTACGGCATCCCTCACAGCTTTATGAAGCATTATTTGAGGGGGTATTTCTGTTTATTATTTTATGGAGTCTGCGTAAGAGGGTACGGATTTCCGGCGTACTTTTTTCTTTATATCTTATTGGCTATGGACTGGTGAGATTATTTCTGGAGTTTTTTCGTGAACCAGACCAGCAATTAGGATTTATTTTGGGGCCGCTTACCATGGGACAGGTTCTTTGTTTTATGATGATTTTATTTGGTGGGATTGTTATTGTAATAAGAATATCAAAAGTAAAGAAGCAGCTATTAATATAGAGAATCGTGGTATCGGGCTTTTCAATTAGGCGTTACCGAAGATACTGTGATAAATTGGGAGATTAGGGATATCAAGCCTGTAGGCAGGAATATGGAAAAGGTAAAGCGATTTTTCTTGACTATATAACCTGGTATGATAAATTAGGAATAGTAAAATAGGCGATGAGGTTCGCCGTAACCACCTCAAACAAAAAGGTTGATAACCTCTACTAGCAATGGTAGAGGATTTTTTGTATAGACCTCTACCAGAAAGAATTAGGTAGAGGTTTTTTCTTAAATGGCTACTAAACATACTACATATTTTAATCTTCTAGATGCTCTAAAGGAGCAAGGCTGCCATGTTTGTTTTGTTATTAAGAAAAATGCTCAGAAATTTATGGTTGATTTTTTATATGAAAGCGTTAACGATTCCGACCTGAGAAAGGAGATAAAGGAATCTGTGGGATTTTGTAACCGCCATGCCTGGCAATTCCATAAGTTTGGCGATGGTTTTGGGCTGGGTATCGTATATGAAGATCTGATGCGGCTTATCCTGAAAAGACTAGAAGAAGTAGATGGTTCATCCGCATCCCTCAAAGCTATCCTTAAGCAATTAGATAAAGATGAGCAAGCAAAAAAGTCGTGCATAGTCTGCAAGGAGGAAAAGGACGTTGAGGGGCGCTATATTTCAGTGTTCTTAGATAATTTTGATGATCCGGAGCTAAAGTTTGCCTATGAAAATTCCTTCGGATTATGCCTTAGGCATCTAAACTTAGCAATTAAGAAAAATAAAAACAAAAAACTGACTAATGAGATTATTGCTTTTGAAGCAGCTAAGTTCAACGGTCTAATCGCTGAAGTAAAAGAATTTCTCCGTAAACACGATTACCGTTTCTCAAAAGAAAAATTCGGCAAAGAAGGCGATTCCTGGATTCGCGCAATTGAAAAACTTATTGGTAAAGAAGGGGTATATTAGAAAAGGAGAAGCGTTATGTCAAAGATTAAAAAGATAAAGGCAAGAGAGATCCTGGATTCTCGGGGAAATCCCACGGTTGAGGTAGACGTAGTTTTGGATAATGGCTTAATGGGCAGGGCAGCGGTGCCGTCAGGAGCATCTACAGGCACAAACGAAGCTGTAGAGTTGCGAGATGGCGATAAAAAACGGTATTTAGGAAAAGGGGTTTTAAAGGCGGTTGAAAACGTAAATAAGATAATTTCTCTGGAGCTTGTCGGAAAGAATCCTAAAAAACAGAAAGAAATAGACTATTTAATGATTAAGTTAGACGGTACTGACAATAAAGCCAAATTAGGGGCAAATGCTATTCTTGGGGTTTCTTTGGCAGTTGCCAAAGCAGCAGCTCAGGATAAGGGTGTATCAATTTACAAATATCTAGGTGGCAAAGATGCAAAGCGCCTGCCAATACCATTCCTAAATATTCTTAATGGTGGCAAGCATGCTGATAATAATGTAGACATACAAGAATTTATGATCGCTCCTATTGGCGCGTCTTCTTTTAAAGAAGCTTTGCGTTATGCTGCGGAGGTATATCATAACTTAAAGGCAATTCTGAAAGCAAAAAGCCTGAGTACTGCCGTGGGTGACGAGGGAGGCTTTGCGCCAAATCTCTCGCGTAATGAAGAAGCAATAGAAATTATTATTGCTGCCATTGAAAAAGCCGGCTATAAACCAGGTAAGGATATAGCGATTGTTCTTGATCCAGCAGCCAGCGAGTTCTATCAAGATGGAAAGTATCTGCTTAAGGCAGACAATGAGAGCTTATCTTCGCAAGAGTTGGTAGATTATTATGCCGGACTTGTTTCAAAATACCCGATTATCTCAATCGAAGATGGCTTGGCAGAAAATGACTGGGAAGGCTGGGAAATTTTAACCAAAGAGTTAGGCAATAAAATTCAGCTTGTCGGAGATGATATCTTTGTTACAAATCCCAAGATTCTAGCTGAAGGGATCAAGCAGGGAATTGCCAATGCAGTTCTTATAAAACTAAACCAGATCGGCACCATAACCGAAACACTGGAAACTATCAGCTTGGCAAAGAAAGCAGGCTATGCCTGTATGTTTTCTCATCGCTCAGGAGAAACTGAAGATTCTTTCTTGGCAGATATCACGGTTGCTACAAATGCCGGCCAATTAAAAACGGGGGCTCCGGCTCGTTCAGAACGTTTAGCCAAGTATAACCAGCTGCTTCGAATCGAAGAAGAATTAGGTGATAAAGCGGTATTTAACGGTGAGATGCGCTGGTAATTACGTAAGAAGGCGGTGGTAGATTCAAATTGCTAACGCAACACTTCACAGAATTTTTC
>PEYI01000027.1 GCA_002774445.1 Candidatus Omnitrophica bacterium CG08_land_8_20_14_0_20_41_16
TCTTTACTTATACAAAGAAGCTTCGTTAACTTTCCTTCATAGGGGAGGGGGTAACGATCTATGGTATCATTCCCATTTCGCTCGGCAGATTTCGCTTGACAAGGTATAATTTAAATGTTATATTTATAAAAATCCAAAAGGACCTTTAAGCGCAAGCCCAGAGAGGCTGGCAAGGTAAGAAAGATGAATTATAAAGTGCAGTTTAGGCAGTATAACCCTTGGCGAATAAGCCAAGGGTATTTTTTTGTCACTGAGGCACTGAGAAAAGGATGAGGCACTGATAACTTGTGTCTTCACTTATGAAAGAAAAGGCCAAAATATTAGATAAAGAGGGTATGGATAGAGCCTTAATGCGCATAGCCCACGAAATCTTAGAGAAAAATAAAGGCACAGATACCTTGGGTTTAGTAGGCATCAGAAACCGGGGGGTTTATCTTGCCAAGCGTTTAGCTGAATGTATTAAAAGAATTGAAGATAAAGAAGTGCCTGTAGGAATCTTGGATATTACATTATATCGGGATGATTTAACCTTAATTGCAGCAAGCCCGATCGTGCATAAGACTGAGATAGACTTTGATATCAGCGATAAAATTGTGGCCTTGGTAGATGATGTTTTGTATACGGGAAGGACAATTCGGGCAGCCTTAGATGCATTGATTGATTTTGGCCGGCCTAAATCCATACAACTGGCAGTTCTGGTTGACCGCGGGCACCGGGAACTGCCTATTCGGCCGGATTTTGTAGGCAAAAACATCCCTACTGCCAAAAATGAGACGGTTGAAGTGCGTCTAAGTGAAGTTGACGGCGTAGATGAGGTAGTTATTATTGAAAAATGACGAGATAAGTGAACAGTACTAAGCGAGATAAGCGTAGTTTGCGAGCTGCGCCAAAAAGAAACTATATGGTCTGGATTAAAAAGGATTTATTAGGATTAGAAGAATTAACCAAGGAAGAGATTGAGTTTATTCTAACTACTGCCGAGTCATTTAAAGAAGTGACGACGCGGGAAATTAAGAAAGTCCCCGCTCTTCGCGGTAAGACCGTGGTGAATCTGTTCTATGAGCCATCTACGCGTACCAGGGTCTCTTTTGAAGTCGCTGCCAAAAGATTATCCGCGGATGTGATTAATATTGCTCCAGAGACTTCCAGTGTGCGTAAAGGCGAGACCTTAATTGATACGGGAAGGAATATTGAGGCCTTAAAAGCAGATATTATTGTGGTCAGGCACAATGCCTCAGGCGCGGCTAGTATGTTGGCGCGCCATCTAAGTATTAGCGTGGTAAATGCGGGCGATGGTTGGCATGAGCATCCTACCCAGGCATTATTAGATATTTTTACCTTAAAAGAGAAATTGGGGAAAATTGAAGGTTTGAATGTAGTGATTGTGGGAGATATTAGCCATTCGCGGGTAGCGCGTTCAAATATCCGGGGATTAACTAAGTTAGGCGCTAAGGTTATAGTTTGTGCACCAGAAATACTCATTCCACCCGCGATAGAAGAGATGGGAGTAGAAGTTACTGATGATATAGATGAGGCCTTAAAGGATGCAGATGCAGTGAATGTCTTACGCATGCAATTTGAGCGTGATGAAGAGGCTGCTTTTCCGGAAAAATTAGAATATTTTAGAAATTTTGGGATTACTCCCGAAAGATTAAAAAAAGCCAAAAAAAATATTATTGTAATGCATCCCGGCCCTATAAATCGGGGAATTGAGATGTCTTCTGAAGTTGCGGATGGTATAAATTCTGTAATCTTAGAGCAGGTAACCAATGGCATTGCGGTAAGAATGGCAGTGCTTTTTCTGGTGGCACAGGCGCAAGATAAATTAGCAGTGAGGGGTTAGGGCGGATGAAAATATTAATAAGAAACGGGCGGGTAATTGACCCCGCAAATAATATAGACGAAACTTTAGATATTCTCGTAGAGAATAGCAAAATCTCTAAGGTCAGTAAAGACATTAAAAACAGCGCGGATAAAACTATTGATGCCGCGGATAAAATTGTTCTGCCGGGTTTAGTTGATATGCATGTGCATCTAAGAGAGCCGGGCAGGGAAGATAAGGAAACTATTTGTTCAGGCACAAAGGCAGGTTTAAAAGGCGGGGTTACAACTTTGTTGGCAATGCCCAATACTTCACCTAGCATTGACTCAGTTAAGACTTTAGAATTAGTAAAAAAGATTATTCAAAAAACTGCTGAGGCAAATGTATTTATTACGGCAGCAATTACTAAAGCCCGTCAAGGAAAAGAATTGACCGATATTGCCAGATTAAAAAAAGAAGGTATAGTAGCAATTACGGATGACGGAGCATCAGTAGACAATGAAGAATTACTGCTTAAGGCGCTAAAAATTGCAAAAAAAGAAAAGATTTTAGTGCTTTGCCACTGTGAAGATAAATCCCTCTCCAAAAATGGAGTGGTTAATTTAGGTTTTACTTCTACGCGCATGGGTTTAAGAGGGATATCCAAAGAATCAGAATACAAAAGAGTTGAGCGCGATATAAAACTAGCAGAAAAAGCAGATAGCCCCATACATATCGCGCATGTAAGCTGTAAAGAATCAGTAGAAATAATTGCCTTGGCTAAGGGAAAAGGGATTAAGGTGACTTCTGATACTTGCCCGCATTATTTTGCCTTAAGCGATGCGGCAGTGCTGGGCTACGATACCAATATGAAGATGAATCCACCCTTACGCAGCAAAGACGATGTAGGGGCCATAAAAAAAGGATTAAAAAATGGAATTATTGATGCGATTGCTTCAGACCATGCGCCCCATACGGAAAATGAAAAGGATATTGAGTTTGAGCGGGCAGAGTTTGGCGTAATAGGGTTAGAGACAGAATTGGCAGTGGCAATTACGGAGTTGGTTCATACGGGTTTATTGACTTGGTTAGATTTGGCAAGAAAGATGTCGCTTGAGCCCGCAAAGATTTTAAGGATAAAGAAAGGAACTTTAAGCGTAGGTACGGATGCAGATCTTATTGTGCTGTCGCCGGATAAAGAATGGATAGTGGAAAAACAAAACCTAATTTCTAAATCCAAAAATTCTTGTTTTCTAGGCAGGAAATTAAAAGGCAGCGTAGAATATACAATTTGTAACGGGAAAATTGCATATAGATGGAATTCATAGCGGATTTTCATATTCATTCCAGGTATTCACGCGCTACTAGCCGCAATATGGATGTAAAGAATTTAAGCGACTCGGCGAAGCTCAAAGGTATTACCTTAATGGGAACCGGTGATTTTACCCACCATTTATGGCTTGAGGAGTTAAAGAATAACCTAGAAGACTGCGCGAACGGATTATATAAATATAATGGTATTTATTTTATTCTCACCTCCGAAATAAGCAGTATTTATTCTAAAAGAGGTAAAACCTACCGAATCCACAATCTAATTTTTGCCCCCTCTTTTAAGACTGTAGATAAAATTAACGACAAGCTCGGCCGTATCGGTAATCTGGCCTCAGACGGCCGGCCGATTTTAGGATTAGATGCCGCGGAGTTAGCGCGTATTGTTTTTAATATTGATGAAAATTGTATGATTGTCCCGGCACATATCTATACTCCTTGGTTCTCGCTCTTTGGTTCGATGTCCGGTTTTGACAGGATAGAAGATTGTTTTGAAGAACAGACACCCAAAATATTTGCATGTGAAACCGGGCTTTCCAGCGATCCTGCGATGAGCTGGCGCCTTAGCGCGCTGGATAAATTTACGCTTATCTCAAATAGCGACGCGCATTCACCACAGAAGATCGGCCGCGAGGCAAATGTATTTAACTGCGAGCTGAATTATAAAACCATACGTGAAATTTTAAAGACAAAGGATAAAAGCAGATTTCTTTATACGATAGAATTTTTTCCGGAAGAAGGCAAGTATCACTTTGACGGCCATAGGCTTTGCGGGATAAGGTGGTCTCCTAAAGAAACAAGAGAGCACGACGGTAAGTGCCCCAAGTGCGGGAAACCGGTTACTGTGGGCGTAGTAAACCGCGTGGAAAAGTTAGCAGATCGTCCTGAAGGTTTTAGGCCTGAGGATGCTATACCTTTTAAGAGTTTTATCCCATTAGATGAAATAATCGCTGATGCCAAATGTGTTGGTAAGGCCTCAGCAGGGGTAGAAAGAGAATACCGGGCGGCGGTCGCTAAATTTGGAACGGAATTTGAAATATTAATGCGTGCGCCAAAAGAGGATTTGTTAAAAGGCCTATCGCCAAAAGTCGCTAAAGGAGTTTTAAGGGTACGCGAAGGCAAAGTTAATATAAAAGCCGGATTTGACGGCGAATATGGCATAATTTCCATATTTGACGAAGGTGAAACCGGGAAGAAAAACGAGGAACAACTTAATCTATTTTAAAGTAAAGTTATGCGCCTGTGGCCCAATGGATAGGGCGCTAGCCTCCGGAGCTAGATGTGCAGGTTCAATTCCCGCCAGGCGCAAATGGATTACAGGCAGTGTAGGGTAGGTTTAAACCTGCCCTCAGGAATGAGGTTATCCACAATGTAGGGGACGTTTAAACGTCCCCTACTACCAGAAAAGATGAGAAAGAAGATAGTAGGAGTCATTGGCGGACATAGGTGTACGGTTGAGGTGGAGCAACTAGCCCAAGGATTGGGTAAAAAACTGGCTAAAGTGGTTGGAATACTCGTTTCTGGTGGCCTCAGTGGAACAATGAAGGCGGTTTGTCAAGGTTTTAAGGCTGGTGGAGGCGTAACCATAGGTATTATACCGGGTTATGACAAAAATGATGCCAATAAATATGTTGATATCGTTATTCCTACAGGTTTGGGATTAGCTAGGAATGTGTTAGTGGTAAAGAGCGCGGATGTGGTAGTTGCTTTACCCGGCAAAGCAGGAACGCTTTCTGAAATAGCTTATTGTTTACAGTTTGGAATTCCGGTAGTATCGCTTAAATCTTGGGATATCCCGGGCGTGGCTAAAGTAAAGACAGTCAGAGGAGCGGTGGATAAAGTGAAACAGATATTAAAGAGGGGCCTTAATGGGAATTAATGAAATAAGGTCAAGTAGGAATAAGAAAGTGGTAATTTAGCGACGAAAGGAGAGAGGTAATGCCGGAGCTGCCGGAAGTAGAGACCATAAAGAGGGAATTAACAAAAACAGTCTTGGATAAAAAGATTGTTGATGTAATTGTCAATAATCCCAAAGTTATCCGCGAGCCAAAGAAGTCTGATTTTATCAAAGGCTTAACCAATGTGAGGGTTAAAAATATCTTGCGCAAGGGCAAACTTTTGATTTTAGAGCTTTCTTCGGGAAAGTCGCTGGCGATTCATCTGAAAATGACCGGACAGCTGATTTATCCAGGAAGCGGTAAAACCAGCCGCGTAAGTTTTAAGTTATCCGATGGGAAGTTATTAGATTTTAATGATAGCCGTCTTTTAGGTGAATTAAGGCTATTAGATGAGTGGCGCGCTTTAAAATTTATTAAAGAGTTGGGGCCTGAACCATTTGATTTAAGCTTAGGGCAGTTTAAAGAGATGCTGGCTAAGAAGAAGGCCAAGATTAAACCCCTTTTGATGGACCAGACTTTTATCTCCGGAATTGGCAATTTATATACTGCGGAAATTTTGTTTAGAGCCAAGATACATCCAGAGAGGCCGGCCAATAGTTTATCTGATAAAGAAAAAGAAATTTTGTTTAAAGAAATCAAGGAAGTTTTGAGGGAGGCTATACGTTACGGCGGTTCATCAGTTCGTGATTACGTAAGGGTATCGGGAAGAGGGGGAGATTATATAACCCATCATAAGGTTTACGGCCGGGAAGGTAAGTCTTGTTTTGTCTGTAAAACTTTAATCAAAAGAACAACTCTGGGAGGAAGAGGCACTTATTTTTGCCCTAAATGCCAGTTCCTTTTAAAGTAGCTGACGTTTAAACGTCAGCTATATTGTGGATAACTTTGTAAAACTATGAAAAAACGCTTAAAGATAAATGGTGTAGTTATGTTTTTAACTACCATTTTATTGGTGGCATTTCCCACGATATTCCTGCGTATGGATATTATTGGCCCTGCTGAGGAAGTTGCGGAGATATTCGGGATTGCCTTGATTCTTTTGGGGCAATTAATCCGGGTATCTGCGCGCGGTTTTAAATCCGGGCACTCCCAAAATGGTTTTGTCTTAGTTCAAGACGGGCCTTATGCCCTGGTGCGTAACCCCATGTATTTGGGTATATTTTTAATCGGCTTAGGCGTTGTGCTTATGCTTTTTAAATGGTGGGTAGTTGCGATATTCATAATATTCTTTGTGATACGTTATATATTATTAATATACACGGAAGAGAAGAGGCTGGTATCTTTATTTCCTGAAAGCTATCCTGCTTATTGTAAAGATGTGCCACAGCGTATTTTTCCTTCAATAACCACGCTTCTAGAAAAGGATATACACGAGTATCTCCCCTTAAAATTAAAATGGATAAAGAGAGAGATAGGTTCGATTTCAGCAGTATTATTCCTTGTCCTTCTGGTAGAATCATGGGGGGATATCAGTCATGGCGGCATAGCGGTATATTTAAAAGGAGCAGCAGGAATGTTTGCGGTTATAATTTTATTTATATGCCTTCTCGGGTATTTAAGCCGGCGCACAGGTAATCAAAATGGTTCAGCTAAAGGCCAAGATAATCTATAATAAAAAGTTTAAAGGCGATTATTGGCATTGTATTATTGATGCTCCTTTGATTGCCAAGAAATCTATCCCAGGCCAATTTGTAAACATAAAGTTATCCGACACCCTTGAGCCGTTTTTAAGAAGGCCTTTTAGCATACATAGAATTGGTTCGCCGGCAAAAGGTAACTTCCTGCCAAAAACAATAGAAATTCTCTATAAAATTATCGGGCAAGGGACAGAGATTCTTTCAGGCAGAAAAAAGGGTGAATATCTGGATATTATCGGCCCTTTAGGAAACGGCTTTGATTACACACGAACACATGAACACACGAACACACGAACTATCTTAGTCGCCGGAGGGATGGGGGTTGCGCCCTTAGTTTTTCTATCTGAGAAAATAAAAGCAAAAGCTAAAGTTGCTTTAATCGGCGCAAGGACAAAGGCGCAAGTTCTTTGTGAAAAAGAGTTTAAGAATTCAGGCTGTGATGTTAAAATAGCTACAGATGATGGCTCAGCCGGTTTCAAGGGTAAAGTTACAGAATTACTAAGGCAGGTTTTACTCACGAACTCACGAACTCACGAACTCACGAACTATATTTACGCCTGCGGCCCAAAACCTATGCTTAAGGCAGTCGCGGGTATTGCCAAAAAATACAGAGTTTCGGCGCAGATTTCTCTGGAGGAACACATGGCCTGTGGAATAGGTGCGTGTCTGGGTTGTGTGGTTAAGACCAAGACAGGATACAAACGGGCCTGTAAAGATGGCCCGGTATTTGAGGCGCAAGATATAATTTGAGGGTAGTAGTAATCGCGCCGCAGGGGGTGCGAATAGGTTAATAAACCGGAGGTGCATATGGGAAAAGTGCCTTTTATCTCTATAATTATCCCGGTTAAAAATTTTGAGCGCACCATTGAGAAAACTTTTGAATACCTGCTTAATATTAATTATCCGCATGACTCTTGGGAATGGATAATTGCCGATGGCGGTTCAACCGACAAAACCATTGAGATAATTAAAAATTGGCAGAAAAGATATCCCTTTATAAAATTAGTGGAAGTTCCGAATTGTCCTTCTCCGGGATTTGCCCGTAACAAGGCATTAGAATCCGCAGGGGGAGAATATTTATTCTTTACCGATGCTGACTGCGCGCCGGATAAAAATTGGATTAATGAGATGCTCAAGCACTTCCAGAAAGATGAGAAGATAGCGGCTGTAGGCGGAGAGGTCTTTACCCTTAAGGTTGATCCCAATAACATGGTTGAGGCATGGTGCCAGCATTTTAGATTCAATATGGTCTCTCCCCGTTATGGATTTATCCAGGAAGGTTACTATCCTGAATTCCCTAAAGACCCGCGGCCTTCGGATATTGGCGGCCATAAAGGATATTTTTTCGGCACTTGCAATGTTGCTTACCGCAAAGCAGCGCTCCATAAAATCGGAGCGAAGTTTTGGGAGAGGCCGACTGGCGAGGATATGAATTTAAGTTATGAATGCAGGAGCAGCGGTTTCAAATTCTACTTTGCCCCTAAGGCAAAAGTCGACCATATGCATCGGGCAGACATAAAAGCCTTAAGAAAGGTGTGGGTAACCTACGGCCAGGCCCATCTGCCGTTGATAGATAAATATGTAAAGAAAAAAGGCCTGGAGGTAATTCTGCAGTTTTTAAAAAACAGCCCTTCATTTATATTGCCTTTTCCCTTAAAAGGATTTGTTTATATAGGCAATTTTCATCTTCTCCACTTATTCTTCCTTATATTTATAATAGTGGGAGGGTTAAACTTTGTTTTTTCTAGCCTTTGGTTAAAATTCTTGGAATCGGCAGCGTTTCTCTTTACAATTTATTTCGCCTATCAATATGTAAAATGGAATTTTGGTATGGAACCAAAAAATAAATTCTGGATATGGTGCAAGATGGAATACCTTACGAATTTAAGTTTTATTCAGGGTGGGTTAAAAGACTTTTGGAAGTATAAAATACTTTGCATAGAACCGAGCTTTTAATGAAACCAAACTTATCAGTTAATATAGGCAAGCTAAAATTAAAAAATCCGGTCATGGTTGCCTCGGGCACATTCGGTTATGCCGAGGAATTTAGCGATTTTATGGATTTAAAGAAGCTGGGAGCAGTTGTTACCAAAACCATAACTTTAAATCCACGTCAGGGTAATTCTCCGCCACGTACCTGCGAGACGCCTGCTGGTATGCTTAATTCTATTGGTTTGGAGAATCCCGGGATAGAAGTTTTTATTCGGGAGAAACTACCCTTTTTGAAAAAACTAGGCGTTCCTATAATTATGAGCGTTGCTTCAGAAGATGGCCCCGAAGAATTTGTCGCGCTGGCAAAGCGGATGGATAAAATAAAAGAAGCTGCGGCAATAGAATTAAATATTTCCTGCCCCAATATAGGCCATAGGTCGAATCTACCACCTAAATTGATTTCTCAAGATCCAAAGGCAACATACAAGGTAGTTAACAGCGTACGTAAAGTTACCCAAAAAACATTAATTACAAAACTCTCACCCAGCGTTACCTCTATCAGTGAGATTGCCATGGCAGCGCAGGCCGCAGGCAGCGATGCCATAGCTTTGATTAATACATTGTCAGGTATGAGCATAGATGTTGAAAAAAGAAAACCTAAGCTCGCCGTAGTGACCGGTGGTTTAAGCGGCCCGGCAATAAGGCCGATAGCCTTAAAGATGGTTTGGGAGGCGTATAATAAAATCAAGCTCCCTATTATAGGAATGGGTGGTATAATAGATATTTCGAGCGCCTTGGAATTTTTTATTGCCGGGGCAAGCGCTATAAGCATAGGCACGGCAAATTTTGTTAATCCTAAGATAAGCATTGAAATAATGTCGGGCATAAGAAAATATTTAGCGCGCAATAAAATTAGCGGAATAGAAAAACTTATTGGGAGCTTAAAAATATGAAACCAGAGATAATCCTGGCTTTGGATGTAGATAGCTTAGAGAGGGCAAAATATTTTGTAAATAAGCTTTACCCCGCGGTTAAGATTTTTAAGGTTGGTTCCCAACTTTTTACAGCCTGCGGCCCTAAGGTAATTGATATACTCAATAAAAAAGGGGCAAGCGTATTTCTGGATTTAAAATTCTTTGATATCCCCAATACTATAGCTCATGCCGTGCGCAATGCCATACGGCTTAAGGTTAAGATGATGACTCTGCATATCTTAGGCGACGAAGAGATGATCAAGGCGGCGGTGTCTGCTGCCCGGGATGAATCAAAAAGGCTAAAAATAAAGAAGCCGCTTTTAATCGGAGTTACAGTCTTAACTAGTAAGGAAGCCAGGTCTAGCGATGTCTTAACCTTAGCCCGGATAGGGATAGAATGCGGGCTTGATGGAATAGTCTGTTCCGCAAGAGAGGCCAAATTCCTGCGCCAGGCTATAAAGAAAAAATTCCTCATTGTTACCCCAGGTATACGGCCTAAAGGGGCAGGCAAGAATGATCAGAGGAGAACCGCTACTGTGAGGGAGGCGATCCAATCCGGCAGCAATTTTCTGGTCGTAGGTAGGCCCATACTTGAAGCAAGGGAACCGTTGATTAAGGCTAAAGAAATTTTAGGAGATATCCATGGCAGAAGAAATTAAGGATTTAATTAGCAAGATCAAGAATGAAGGGATTAAGGCGGCAGAAAATAAAGCCGCCCAAATCGAGCTTGAGGCCCGGGCCTTAGCGGATAAGATTATTAAAGATGCCCGGTTAGGGGCGGATAAGATTATTAAAGATGCCCGGCGCGATGCCGAAATTGCCCGGGGCTCAACCGAGGCGTTGTTAAAACAGTCAGGCCGGGATGTGATCTTATCCTTAAAGAAAGAGATTGTTGCTATGCTGGATAAGGTTATTAAAAATAATATCCGCGCCTCTCTTGCTCCGGAAGAGATGTTAAAAATAATCAGCTCACTGATTAAGGCAAATACGCAAAAAGACGATATCGTGGTAGTTTTAAAAGAAGAAGATTTAAAGAAGGTTCAAAAAGGCCTCTTGGCCGGGCTTAGCGAAGAGATGAAAAAGCGCATTATACTTAAATCCTCGGATGAAATTAACGCAGGTTTTACCATAAGTTATGATGCCGGAAAATCGCTCTTTGATTTCTCAGAGCAAGCCCTGGCAGAATATATAAGCATCTACCTTAAGCCGGAGCTAAAGAACATACTAAAAGATTAAGATGCCTGCCTACTATACATATTTAATATCCAGCTTACCGATGCTTACCTTTGGAGCAAAGCCTCCTTTTAGTTTTGAGGATTTTATTCAGAAGTGCAAATCTTTGATTCCGGATGAAAAGGTAGAAGCTATAAGAAGAATTTCTTCCCAGGGCGCTTTTCCACTTAGTGGCGCAGGATCAGAGGTGTTGAAAAAATGGAAAGATTTTGATATCGCCTTAAGGAATGAGCTGGTTCGCGTGAGGGCGGCGCGTAAAAAGGTTGATCCTTTAAAATATCTACGTCAGGACGAATATTCCCAGCCGCAGATTGTGCATATTGCCTCGGTTTCTTTGCGCAACCCTTTAATACTCGAGGCAGAAAAGGCGCTGGATCTAGAGAGGTGGCGCTTGCTGGACGAACAATCTTTCGGCCGCTATTTTGATTTTGATGCATTAGTAATTTACGCATTGAAGCTTTTAATATTGGAGCGTTGGGCGAAAATAGGCGTTGCGGATAAAGAACGCATTATGCAAGAAACGCTGATTCATTAAAGAGGTTTCTAATGCCGGAAAAGAGAATTGGCCATATAATTAAAATTAACGGGAATATGGTTGTCGCCCAGATAGACTCCCTTATTATTCAGAATGAGGTGGCCTATATTATTCATGGCGCAGGGCGGCTTAAGGCAGAGGTTATCCGCGTGCGTATGAACAATGCCGAAATGCAGGTTTATGAAAACACAAGCGGGCTTAAGGTCGGGGAAGAGGTTGAATTTACCGGCGAGCTCCTCTCTGTTGAGCTGGGGCCGGGGCTCTTGGGCCAGATATTTGATGGCCTCCAGAATCCGCTCCCTCTGCTTGCCAAGAAGTGCGGTTTCTTTTTAAAAAGAGGTATCTATATAGACGCTTTGCGCAATGAGGATGAATGGGATTTTAGCCCTTTAGTCAAGCCCGGGGATAAAGTTTTAGCCGGGGTAAAATTAGGTTTTGTCCCGGAGAAGATTTTTAAGCATTATATTATGGCTCCTTTTAACTTAAAAGGCAGCCTTGAAGTTTTAAGTGTTGCTCGCGCAGGCAAGTATAATTTTAAGCAAGCGATTGCCCAGCTAAAAGATTCTTCGGGCAAGATACACGAAGTTTTCTTAAAACAGAGCTGGCCGGTAAAAATTCCTATTTCTGCATATACCGAGAAACTTAAGCCCTCAGAGCCCTTGGTTACCAAAATGCGCCTGATAGATTCTCTTTTTCCCGTTGCCTGCGGCGGAACATACTGCATACCCGGGCCATTCGGCGCCGGCAAAACAGTTTTGCAACAGCTCACTAGCCGTCATGCCGAGGTGGATATAGTTATTATTGCCGCCTGCGGCGAGCGCGCCGGAGAAGTTGTGGAGACGCTCAAAACATTTCCGGATATAATCGATCCTAAAACTAATAAGCCTTTAGTTGACCGCACAGTAATAATCTGTAACACAAGCTCTATGCCTGTTGCCGCTCGGGAATCCAGCGTTTACACCGCAGTAACTATCGCCGAGTATTACCGGCAGATGGGATTAAGCGTGCTTTTATTAGCGGATTCAACTTCCCGTTGGGCGCAGGCTATGCGCGAGATGTCCGGTAGGCTGGAAGAGATTCCGGGCGAAGAAGCATTCCCGGCGTATCTTGAATCCCGGATAGCTTCTTTTTATGAGCGCGCGGGTGTCGTAAGGCTGCATGACGGCGCAACCGGCTCAGTAACTATAGGAGGAGCAATTAGTCCTGCCGGCGGAAATTTTGAGGAGCCGGTTACTCAGGCAACCTTAAAAGTTGTAGGGGCATTTCATGGCCTTTCCCGCGAGCGATCGGATGCGCGCCGTTATCCGGCGATTGATCCTTTGCTTAGCTGGAGCAAATACAAGGGCTTTATCAACGAAAAGCAGGCTGAGGCAGGGCATTATATATTGCATAGGAGCAATGAAGTTTTCCAGATGATGAAAGTTATCGGCGAGGAAGGGACATCTTTAAAGGATTATATAGACTATCTTAAGGGAGAGTTCTTTGATTCTGTTTATCTGCAGCAGAATGCATTTGACGCAGTTGATGAAGCCACATCTTCCGAGCGTCAGGCCTATGTTTTTAACTTCATTTATAACATACTCGAGTTAGATTTTAATTTAGAGGATAAAGAAAAAGCGCTGCATTTTTTCCAACAGTTAGGGCAGTTAATGCGTACTTGGAATTCTTACCGTTTTAGAACGGAAGAGTTTAAGAGATTAGAAGAAGAGATTGCGTTACTTTTAGAAGAGAAAAAGGTTAGAGGTAAGGTAAATGCATAAAGTATACACGAATATTATTCAGATTGCCGGTGATGTAATCACGGTTGAGGCCGAGGGTATAGGGTATATGGAGATCGCCGAGATTTCCACCCGGCGCGGAATGTCTTTGGCGCAGGTTATCCGTATTGACGGTAAGAAGATTTCTTTGCAGGTTTTTGCCGGGAGCCGCGGTATATCTACCGGGGATAGGGTGCGTTTCTTAGGGCATCTTATGCGTATCTCTTGCGGCGATGACCTTTTAGGCCGTATATTTAACGGGAGCGGTGTACCTTTAGACCGCGGACCGGGTTTATCGGATAACTTAATTGATATCGGCGGTCCCGCGGTAAATCCGGTAAAGAGGATTATTCCGAATAAGATGATCCGCACCGGAATTCCCATGATCGATGTTTTTAATTCTTTGGTGGAATCCCAAAAGCTTCCCATATTTTCTATTGCCGGCGAACCTTATAATGAGCTTCTGGCGCGCATTGCCACACAGGCAGAGGTGGATATTATCATCCTAGGCGGGATGGGATTAAAATATGATGATTATCTGTTCTTTCGCGACACCCTTAAGGAGCAAGGCGCTATATCGCGCTGCGTATTCTTTATTCATACTGCGGCTGATCCGGTGGTGGAATGCCTGCTTGTCCCGGATATATCTTTGGCAGTTGCCGAAGATTTTGCCCTTAAGGGTAAACGCGTGTTAGTTTTGCTGACCGACATGACCAATTTTAGCGACGCCCTTAAGGAGATCTCTATTACTATGGAGCAGGTTCCTTCTAACCGCGGATATCCCGGGGACCTTTATAGCCAGCTCGCCTCAAGATACGAAAAAGCAGTTGATTTTGATAACGCGGGTTCTATTACCATCCTCGCCGTTACTACTATGCCCGGGGATGATGTTACTCATCCGGTGCCGGATAATACGGGCTATATTACCGAAGGACAATTTTATCTTAAAGGAGGAGTTATTGAACCGTTCGGTTCATTGAGCCGGCTTAAACAGCAGGTAAACGGAAAAACCCGGTCTGATCACCGCGCGATTATGGATACGATGATCCAACTTTTTGCCAACTACCGCGCAACGCTGGAGAAGCAATCTATGGGTTTTCAGATGAGCGCCTGGGATAAAAAGCTGCTTAAATACGGAAAACTTTTTGAAGATAATATGATGTCGCTAAAAGTAAATATTCCTCTTGAACAGGCCCTGGATTTAGGTTGGCAGATTTTAGCAGAATGTTTTTCTCCGCAGGAGACGGGAATTAAGCGCTCAGTTATTGAACAATATTGGCCGAAGAAAGAGTTATAGGATTATGCCAAGAATCAAGCTTACCAAGGGAGAATTTAAAAAACAAAGAGACGCTTTAAAGCAATACGAGCGTTACCTTCCCACCCTGCAACTTAAAAAACAGCAGCTGCAACTTGAGATTTTGCGCCAGCTGAATATCTTCGCAGAAAAAAAGCACAGCCAGGATCAAGAAAGAAAGTTAATAATTTCATGGATCGGGCTGCTTGAGGATCCGGTTATATCCATCAAGCCTTACCTAATTATTAATAAAATAACTACCGGTTTGAAAAATATCGCCGGAGTAGATATACCCATATACGAAAATATTGAATTTCCTCCCGCAGAATACGATTTATTTATGGCTCCGTTATGGGTGGATGCGGCTATCGATGCCTTGCGCGCCTATGTGTCCGTGGAGGCTCAGTTGTCGGTGATTGAGAGAGGATTAGCTTTATTAAAGTATGAGTTACGTATCACGACCCAACGGGTAAATTTGTTTGAAAAGGTTAAGATTCCCGAGGCTAAAGAAAATATACGCCTGATTAAAATTTATATCGGTGACCAGTTAAGTAACGCTGTCGGACGCTGCAAGATTGCTAAAAGAAAAATAGAAGAGCTGGAGTTAGAAGGGGTAGGCGTATGATTGTACCTATGAAAAAAGTATTCTTAGTGGTGCAAAATAAGGACGCGGATAGCGCCATAAAAAACCTGCGCCGCCTTGGGCTTCTTCACTTGGAGCACGAGCAGGATCCTAAGAGTCGTGAAATAAGTTCAATTCAGGATGAGCTTAATCTGGTTAATCAGGCAATTACAGTTTTAGAAAGCGTTGCCCAAGAGCCTCGTCTCGGCAAGATTAAGCATGAAAAGCAGGAAGGCCTGAAAATAGTTTCACAGCAAATAATAGATGCGCATAAAAGATACGAACATTTGAAGGAATATTCCGTTACTCTCAAGAGCCATATCAACCAGTGGGAGCGGTGGGGTGATTTTGAGCCCAACGATATTCAGGGATTAAAGAAGAATAATATTTACTTAAGGTTCTATGAAGTTTTAAAAAACCAGATTAATAATTTTCCCAAAGGTGTGGTTATAAAAAATATTTTTACTCAGGGCGCAGCAGCAAATTGTTTGGTTGTCTCTATAGGCTGTCCGGAGATTCCTTTTAAGGAGATCGAGCCTCCAAAAATATCCTTAAACGCGATGAAGCACAGGCTAAGCGAGGACGCTAGGACAATAGAGTTCATTAAAAAGAATATCGCCGAACACATATGCTACGAGGATGATTTATTAATCTTAAAGAATTCCTTAGATAAGGATTTAGAGTTTTATCAAGCGCTCGCCGGCATGGGCCGGGATGAGAGCCTTACCTATTTAAAAGGATATATGCCATTTGACGCCGAAATGAAACTTCTCACCGCGGCCAGAAAAGAAGGCTGGGGTATTTTATTAAAAGAGCCCTCTGAAGACGATCTTGTCCCGACCTTAATGCGTAATCCTGCCTGGGCCGCTTTGATCCGGCCTCTGCTTAAGCTTCTTGAGATTATCCCCGGTTACCGCGAGCTGGATATAAGTCCGCTCTTTATTATATTTTTCAGCCTATTCTTCGGCATGCTTATCGGCGATGCCGGTTATGGGTTGATTTATCTATTTCTTACCATGTTTATACATAAGAGAATAGGCAGAAGAGTTAAGGACAAGAGCGCATTTTTTCTCTTTTACGTTCTAAGTTCTTGCGCTATTATATGGGGGATTTTAACCGGCAATTTCTTCGGGCATGAATGGTTGGCTAAAACAGGGTTTAAACCCTTGGTCCCGGCGCTTAACGATGTATCTTTCATACAGGCATTCTGTTTTTTTATCGGAGCAGTGCATTTATCTATCGCGCACTCTTGGAGGGCAGCCTTAAAAGCCCCGTCATTATCCGCGCTTGCGGACGTAGGATGGATTTCCATTATCTGGGCGGCGTTTTTCTTAGCCAAGACTCTGCTATTGGGCGACGGGTTTCCGTTCTTCGGTAAATGGCTGATTATTGCCGGGCTAACGCTGGTATTATTTTTTACCAGCCCCCAACGCAATATCCTTAAAGGGATGGGCGTTGGGTTAGGCACGATTGCTTTAGGATTGATGAATAATTTTACCGACGTGGTTTCTTATATTCGCCTTTTTGCCGTAGGCCTTGCAGGGGTAGCTATTGCCGATGCCTTTAATTCTATGGCCGCGGGGATTAATAAAGGAACCATCATTACTCTAGTGGTAAGCGGATTGATTATTCTGGCCGGCCATACCCTTAATATAATTCTCGGGCCGATATCGGTATTAATTCACGGGGTAAGGCTTAATGTGTTGGAGTTTTCCGGCCATGCTAATGTTTCTTGGAGCGGATTTGAGTATAAACCTTTAAGCGAAAAATAGGAAAGGAGATGAATATGGATACAGGAATTTTAGTTCAATTTAAGGATCTAGGTTTAGGTTTAGTGCTTGGGCTTTCAGCTTTGGGCTCTGGCGCGGGCGCGGGGGTTGCGGGAATGGCGGCTATCGGCGCATGGAAGAAAAACTTTTCTCAGAATAAAAGTGCCTCTTTTCTGCTGGTGGCAATGGTGGGTGCCCCTCTTACTCAAACCATCTACGGCAATATCGTAATGACCAAGATGGTTGAATTGGCTGACCAAGGGCATTATTTATGGGGGATAGGCGCGCTTTCCGGAGCTGCCATAGGCCTCTCCGCGTATTGGCAGGGCAAGTGCGCTGCCTGCGCCTGCGACGCGATGGGCGAGACCGGTAAAGGATTTGGAAATTACCTAGCAGTTTTAGGTATGATTGAAACCGTTGCTCTTTTGGTCATGGTCTTCACGTTAATTATTTTGGGTAAGGTAGCATAAAAAAATAATTCCGGGCGGTTGGCGCAATTGGTTAGCGCGCCTGATTTACATTCAGGAGGTTTACAGGTTCAAGTCCTGTACCGCCCACCATTTTTATGTCTGGCGTAAGGAGATAGGTATGGTTAAGAAATTCTTAGTATTTATTTCTTCAATCTTAATATTGGCAAATATTTATGGCTGTTTTGCGGTATTGGCAGGTGGCGTTGCCGGAGGCACAGGGACTTGTGTTTGGCTTTCAGGAAAACTGATTCAACAAGTCAATGCTTCGCTTGAGCAAACGACTAAAGCCGCTAAATTAGCTTTGCAGTCGTTAAAACTATCAATACTAACAAAAGAAACTGCTAGTCAGGGAATTGTTCAGATTAGGAGTCATGATATTGACGGAGAAAAAATTTGGATAGATATCCATAGGATTACAGATACAAGTTCACAGATTCAGGTGCGCGTTGGCACAGTGATCAGTAATAAGGAAGCCGCGGATAGGATTTTGAAAAGAATTTTGCAGAATCTATGAGCAGTATTTAGAGAATCTAGAAAAGGAGGAACAGGTGAAGAGAAAGATTTTGCTGTTAGTAATTCTAATATTTGCATTAATTTTTTCAGGATGTCAAAGCAATAAAACTAGAATTGCTGAGGGGGCGGGTATCGGTGGTGCAGTAGGCGCGCTCGCCGGAGGAATTATCGGTTATCAAAGTGGGCATGGAGTAGAGGGCGCGTTAATCGGCGGAGCAGTCGGAGCAGGCAGCGGAGCAGTCGTAGGAAGCCAGATTAATAAGCCGGAACAGAATGCCCAAACACCTAATAATTCCCAGCTTTCTGTAGAGAAAATTGTTGAACTAACAAAGCAGGGAATTTCCAGCGATGAGATTATCAATAAGATCAAGAACACAAACTCAAAATATTCTTTGACTTCCGAGGATGTTGATTATCTTAGGAAACAGGGCGTAAGCCAGCGCGTCATTGAAACGATGCAGGGAATTTAATCTGATTTAGGATTATTTTATTTGACATTACCACTTATTATATTATAATAATCAGGACTTTGTTAATTTTCGAGGCGTTGGATAAG
>PEYI01000089.1 GCA_002774445.1 Candidatus Omnitrophica bacterium CG08_land_8_20_14_0_20_41_16
AAACACAATTCGGCTGTGCGCCACTGCTCTACTCTACTTCTCCGAAGGGATTTTAATCTGTGTAATCTGCTTTTACAATCTGTGTAATCAAGTTACTGCTGGTTTTTTCAGCAGTAACTAATTAAGGAGAAATTATTATGGTTGATGTCGGCATAGTAGGGGTAACCGGATACACGGGCCAAGAATTAATTCGCATTCTTCTCAACCATCCTGAGGTAAGAATAAGCGGGCTTTTTTCAAAGAGTTCCTATAATAAGTCAATCCAGTCAGTATTTCCGGAATTTGCTTCAAGGCTGGATTTAGTTTGCGTTAAGCCTGATATAAAAGATATCTGTGCTAAGTGTGACCTTGTTTTTCTCGCCCTTCCGCATACTGTTTCTATGAAGTTAGTACCTTCGCTTCTCTATGCCGGCAAGAAAGTGATTGACCTAAGCGCTGCCTACCGGCTTAAAGACGTAAAGGATTATGCCAAGTTTTACGAAGTAAAGCATAAGGATATCTCAGGGCTTAAAGAGGCTGTTTACGGGCTTCCGGAGTTATACCGGAATGAGATTAAAGCGGCGAGATTAGTAGCTAATCCGGGTTGTTATCCGACGGCAGCGATATTATCTTTGGCGCCCTTAGTAGCTTTTAATATAGCCGATTTTTCTTCCATAATTATTGACGCTAAGTCCGGAGTAAGCGGGGCGGGGAAGAAGATGGTTGAGGCATTTCTCTTTTCGGAGGTAAATGAGGATTTTAGGGCCTATAAAGTAGGCGTGCATCAGCATACTCCGGAGATTAATCAAGAGCTATCCAAGTTGGGTGGAAAGAAGATAAATGTTGTTTTTGTCCCGCACCTGTTGCCTTTAAATAGGGGAATTTTAGAGACGATATATGTGAAGAAAGATAAGAAAGGTAGAGGTAGAGGCAAAGACTTAATTGAATTATATAAGAAGTTTTATAAAAAAGAGCCGTTTGTGAGGATTAGGGCAGAAGGCCAGCTGCCTAAGATAAAAGATGTCGTCGGGACAAACTTCTGCGATATCGGGATTAAAGAGGACGGCGATAACGTGATTGTGATTAGCGCAATAGATAATCTGCTTAAAGGCGCATCGGGGCAGGCTGTGCAGAATATGAATATTATGTATGGATTTAGAGAATACACAGGGTTATTATGAGGGTATACAAAAAAGCAATTCTTCCGTTTGGTTTTAAGGCATCAGGCATATCCTGCGGAATTAAAAAATTTGGGAATTTGGATTTAGCCCTATTTTATTCTGATACGCCTGCCAAAGCCGCTTGTAAATTTACCATGAATAAAATTCAGGCAGCGCCGATTAAAATAAATAAGAGATACCTTAAGGCCAATAAAGAGTTTCAGGCAATAATTATAAATAGCGGCAATGCCAATTGTTTTAACGCGGGGCAGGGGTTAAAAGACGCTAAGGATGTAACGGATAAAACAGCTGAAATTTTAGGCATTAAAAATGAAAGCGTCTTAGCCGCCTCTACCGGTATTATCGCTAGGAAATTGCCGGTTGCTAAAATTACATCCGGAATAAAAGAATTAGTTGCTAAGCTTTCTTGCCAAGGGATAAACGAAGCAAAAAAGGCAATCTTGACTACGGATACATTTACTAAAGAAATCACTATTAAATGCGGAATAGGAGGTAAAGTTGTTACTCTCTGCGGTATTGCCAAGGGCGCGGGGATGATTGCTCCGGATATGGCAACACTCCTCGCTTTTATTTTTACCGATGCAGATTTAACTAAGAATGCGCTTAATAAGGCATTAAAGGAAGCTGTTGATAAATCTTTTAATTGTATAACTGTTGACGGATGCATGAGCACTAATGACAGCGTAATGCTTTTAGCTAACGGAAAAGCTAAGAATGCAAGGATAAATACCGGTAAAAACTTAAAATTATTCAAAGATGCCTTGACGACAGTTTGTCTAAAGTTGGCCAAGATGATTGTAAGAGACGCTGAAGGAGCAAGTAAATTTGTACAGATTAAAGTAAGCAAGGCAAAGAATCCCATGCAGGCAAGAAAAGCAGCCTTAGCGATAGCTAACTCTAATCTTTTTAAGATCGCTATTTACGGAGAGAATCCTAACTTCGGCAGGATTGTCGCGGCAGTCGGCGCAAGCGGAGTAGATGTTCTTGAGAGAAGCTTAAAGATAAAAGTAAGCCCACTCAAGGGGCAAGATATATTTGTGGATGTGGCGCTTGGGCGGGGAAGTTCTTCGGCAACAGTCTATACTTCTGATTTGACGCCTAAATATATTAAGATTAACGCCGAGTATAATTAAGTGAGGGCATAAGTTATGGAAGAGGCAATTAAGAAGGCAGATGTTTTGATTGAGGTTTTGCCCTATATTAAGAAGTTTCATAAAAAGGTGATTGTAATTAAATACGGCGGCAGCATTTTGGGGGATGAGAAAATAAGAAAGGGCGTACTTGAGGATATTGTCTTTCTTAATTTTATGGGTTTGCACCCCGTATTAGTGCACGGCGGAGGCCCGAATATCAGCGACCGCATGCGCTCAAGCGGAAAGAAGGCCGAGTTTATTGATGGTATGCGCGTTACTGATCAAGAGACCCTGGGGATAGTGGAAGAAGAACTAAAGAACCTGAATGATATTATCATTAACGAGATAAGCGAATTAGGCGCAAAGGTAGTTGGATTAAACGGTAAAGAGAATCAACTTATTCAGGCAGAAAAGAAAAAGGCCGAGATAGATCTGGGGTTAGTGGGGCATGCTATAGGTATAAATACTGAGATAATCACAGCGGAATTAAAAAAGGATAAGATAGCGGTGATTCTGCCTATGGGGATAGGCAAGGATAAAAAGATATACAATATCAATGCTGATGAGGCAGCGGCGAGTATTGCTGTAGCGCTTGAGGCGGAGAAATTTGTCCTTTTGACCAATATCAAGGGGATCTTACGCAATCCCGAAGACCCGAATTCGTTTTTATCAACTCTGACTACGCAGGAGGCTAAGGGGTTGATTGAGGGCAATGTCATTCAAGAGGGGATGATTCCTAAAGTAAAGGCCTGTATTACAGCCTTGGAGGATGGTGTCAAGAAGACGCACATCATAGATGCGCGCACGCCGCATGCCCTGCTTTTGGAGATATTTACTGATCAGGGAATTGGGACAGAGATTATTCGTTAACCAGTTATCCTGTTTGACGGACTAACAGGCAACAGGAAAACAAAAATGCAACTACAAGAGATTTTTGACGCGTATAACAATTATATAATGCCTACTTATGTCAAGGTGCCTTTAGTATTTGTTAAAGGCAAGGGCAGCCGGCTTTGGGATATTCATAATAAAGTTTACTTAGACTTTTTTCCCGGCTGGGGAGTGGGAAATCTTGGGCATTGCCATCCCAAAGTGATGCAGGCGGTAAGGGATCAGGTTTCTAAGCTAATTTTTATCCCGAATAATTATTACCATATCCCTCAGGCAAGGTTAGCCAAGGAGATAGCTTATTGGACATATCCGGCAAAGGTTTTTTTCTGTAATTCAGGTGCCGAGGCAAATGAGGCAGCGATAAAGTTTAGCCGCAAATTTGGACAGGGTAGATACGAAATTATTACCTTTGAAAATTCTTTTCACGGAAGGACACTTGCCGCGTTAAGTGCCACGGGCCAGAAAAAATACCAGAGTGGTTTTGAGCCTTTGGTCGCAGGTTTTAGGACGGTTAAATTTAATGACTTAGAGGCAGTTAAGCAAGCAATAACCGCCGAGACCGTAGCAATAATGTTAGAGCTTATTCAGGGCGAGGGGGGGATAAATGTAGCGGCCAAGGATTTTGTTTTAGCTTTAAGGAATATCTGCGATGAGAAGAACCTGCTTTTGATTATAGATGAGGTTCAGACCGGGATAGGCAGGACAGGGAAGTTATTCTGTTATCAAAATTTCGGTATCATTCCTGATATTATGACTTTGGCTAAGGCCTTAGGCGGAGGCCTTCCCATTGGTTGTATGGTGGTTAAGAAAGATATTGCTGATATCTTAACCCCGGGGATGCATGCCTCTACTTTTGGGGGCGGGCCGGTTGTTGCCAAGGCAGCCTTAGCGGTTTTAAGGGCAGTGCACAAGGAAAAGCTGCTCGCTAACGCTAGGGAGATGGGAGAATATTTGTTGTTTCTTCTTAATGCCCTGCAAGATAGATATGAGGTGATTAAAGAGGTAAGGGGTATAGGATTGATGTTGGGTGTGGAGTTAAATATTGAAGGCAAAGGAATAGTTGAAAAATGCCTTGAGAGAGGGCTTCTGATTAATTGCACGCATGATAAAGTCTTAAGGCTAATGCCGGCATTGAATATAACAAAGAAAGAAATTGATAAAGCAATAAGGATATTAAATGAGGCGTTAAGATGAAAAAAGATTTGATTTCAATTAAAGATTTAAGCAGTCAGGAAATTAATGAGGTTTTTTCTCTCACGGATAAGCTTAAAAAGAGCAGGGACTGTCCCCGCAGGGGACTGTCCCTAGGTTTTAAAAATGATTTCAGCAAGGCCCTAAAGGGTAAAACCTTAGCTTTAATTTTTCAGAAACCTTCTAATAGGACTCGCGTTTCTTTTGAAGTCGGAATGTATCAGTTAGGCGGGAATTCCATATATTTGAGCCCGGGTGAGATTAATTTAGGGGTGAGGGAGTCGATAAAAGATGCGGCTAAAACTTTATCCCGTTTTATCGACGCGATTGTCTTAAGGACATTTGAGCATAAGGATTGCTTAGAAATGGCCAAGGTTTCAGATGCGCCGGTTATAAACGGCTTGTCGGATTTCTCGCATCCTTGTCAGGCCTTGGCTGACCTTTATACCATAAAAGAGAAATTTTCCCGCCCAAGCGGAATTCCGCAAAAAGCGGGAAAGAGTTTAAAGAATATAACCTTAGCTTATGTGGGAGACGGCAACAACGTCTGTAATTCATTGTTATTTACCTGCGCTAAATTAGGTGTGAATATGAATGTGGGCGCGCCTAAAGGATACGAGCCGGAGGAAACAGTATTAAAATATTCTCAGGAGCTGGCTGGAAAAAATGGGGCTTCTATAAAATTATTTAATAATGCCTTTGACGCTGTTAGTGGCGCGGATGTTATATATACCGATGTCTGGGTGAGCATGGGGCAGGAAGAAGAGGCAAATATCAGGAAAGAAATATTTAAAGATTTTCAGGTTAATTTGGATTTGGTAAAATCAGCCAATAAAAATGCACTAATCATGCATTGTCTACCCGCGCATAGGGGCGAAGAAATAACTGACGATGTTATAGATAGTAAAAATTCGATTGTCTTTGACCAGGCAGAAAACAGGTTGCATGTGGAGAAGGCGGTATTGATAAAATTATTAGGCAGTTGATACGCGGGTTCTGTCTTGGGGTATTTCTCGTCGCATCACGCTCCTCGAAACACCCCAAGCCACCCGCTATGAGATATATAATTTTATAATAGGAGTGGGATAGTAAAATGAAAAAGGTAGTGCTTGCTTATTCCGGTGGACTGGATACATCTTGTATAGTTAAATGGCTGACCGAGCAGGGATATGATGTAATTTGCTTTGTGGCGGATTTGGGTCAAGGTTTAGGCCAAGGCGAGAGTTTTGAGGCGATAGAAGAAAGGGCCCTGGCTGCTGGTGCATCTAAAGTTTATATCAAAGACCTTCAGGATGAATTTGTCCAGGATTTTGTGCTACCAGCTTTGAAGGCAAATGCTATCTATGAAGGAAAATATTTACTTTCCACAGCTTTAGGCAGGCCCTTGATTGCCAAATACCTGGTTGAGATAGCGCATAAAGAAAAGGCTAATGCTATAGCCCATGGATGTACGGGAAAAGGCAATGATCAGGTCAGGCTTGAGGTTGGGGTAGGAATACTGGACCCTAAACTAGAGATTATCGCTCCGGTCAGGGCTTGGGAGTTTAAGTCGCGGGAAGAAGAGATAGAGTATGCTAAAATGCATAATATTCCTATTGATGTGACTAAAAAGAGGCCTTACAGTATTGATAGAAATATCTGGGGGATAAGTATTGAGGCCGGCGTCTTGGAAGATTTGGAGCAGGAGCCTCCGGAAGATGCCTATATGATTACCAAGAATCCCACTATTCAGGTAAGCTACCCGAAATATATAGAAGTTTATTTTGAGAGGGGAATTCCTAAGAAGATAGATGGAAGGTTATATAAGTTAAAGACATTGATTGGCCATTTAAACGAGATCGGCG
This sequence comes from Candidatus Omnitrophica bacterium CG08_land_8_20_14_0_20_41_16, assembly GCA_002774445.1. Taxonomy (GTDB): domain Bacteria; phylum Omnitrophota; class Gorgyraeia; order Gygaellales; family Profunditerraquicolaceae; genus Sherwoodlollariibacterium; species Sherwoodlollariibacterium unditelluris. Next base: position 6,220 of record PEYI01000089.1, read on the forward strand.
GGCTTTACGGCGTAGGTAGGTCAGATTTGGTGGAGAATAGGTTGGTGGGGATAAAATCTAGGGAGATTTATGAGGCGCCCGCGGCAACCATATTACATATTGCGCATAAAGAATTAGAGGCGCTTGTTTTGGATAGGGAGCTTGCCCATTTTAAGGAGATTATTTCGCTTAAGTATTCGGAATTAGTTTATAACGGGTTATGGTATTCTCCTTTAAAAGGGGCGCTGGATAGTTTTGTTAACGCGACTCAAAAACATGTAAGCGGGACAATAAAATTAAAGTTGTTTAAGGGGAATTGTGTAGCAGCAGCGAGAAAATCCAGCCATTCGCTTTATAAAAAAGAGCTAAGTACTTACGGTAAGGAAGATAAGTTTGATCAGAAGTTGGCCGAAGGGTTTATTAAGATTTGGGGCATGCCATACAAAAGGTAATAGGTCCTGTCCAGAGGACAGGATAAAATAAAAGCAAAACGCCAGAGGCAGCTTTTATTTTAGGCATGCCGTATAAAAAATAGCTTATAGCTTATGGCTAATAGCTCATAGTAATAAAAGGAGTTAAAATGGCGAAGAAATTGTGGGGGACGAGATTCCCCAAGAGGACCAGTATGCTAACGGATAAATTTACCTCAAGTATTTCTTTTGATAAAAGATTAGCCAAATATGATATCTTAGGCAGTATTGCCCACGCCAAGATGTTAGGTATTCAAAAAATAATCCCTAAAAAAGATAGCAACTTGATTGTAAAAGGCCTGAATTCTATTTTAAAAGAACTAAAGCAAGGAAAATTTAGATTTGACCAGAGAGCAGAAGATATCCATTCTAATATACAGGATGCGTTATTTAAAAAAATCGGTAAGCCTGCGTTTAGGCTGCATACCGCCAGATCTAGAAACGACCAGATAGTTTTTGATGTTAAGATGTATATGAAGGATGAAATAGATAATTTAGCCGAATTGATCACTGAGCTAGAGAAGGCGATTTTAAAGTTAGCCAAAAATAATTCCAAGGTAATTATTCCCGGTTATACGCATTTACAGGTAGCACAATGTGTATTGCTTAGTCACCACCTTTTAAGCTACATTGAGGGTTTAGAGAGGGACAAGTCCAGATTATCCGATGCTAGGGTGAGAATAGACTCTATGCCTTTGGGCGCTTGCGCCTTTTCCGGGACAGGTTTAAATATTGACCGAAATTATGTGGCTAAAGAACTAGGTTTCAAGAGCGTAACCGCAAATAGCATTGATTCTGTCAGTGACCGGGATTTTATTATTGAGGTTTTAGCTGCCCTTTCTATGCTTTCAGTGCATCTTTCGCGGATGGCTGAAGATTTAATCCTCTGGTCAACCAAAGAATTCTCTTTTATTGATATTGATTTTTCTTTCTGCACCGGTTCAAGCATTATGCCGCATAAGAAGAATCCGGATATACTGGAATTAATCCGGGGTTCGGTAGGAAAAATTCAGGGAGACCTTTCCAGCGTTTTAATATTAATGAAAGGTTTACCTTCTTCATATAACAGGGATTTACAACTGGATAAACCTCCGCTTTTTGACGCCGTAGATACGGTTAGCGATATTTTAGAGATTTTTATCCCGCTTTTTGAGAATATCGTGATTGAAAAAGAAGCGATTACAGCCAGGTTAACCGATGAATCTTTATTTTCCGTTGATATTGTAGAATACCTGATTAAAAAAGGCGTTTCTTACAGAGAGGCGCATGATATCGTCGGTAAAATGATCAGGGATTGTTTAGATAGGGGCAAGAAGATTTCTTTTCTTAGCGTTAAAGAACTAAAGAGATATTCATCTAAGCTCGAGCCTGATTTTAAGAAGATTCTTAATGCCTGGGCATCGGTGAGCCTTAAAGAGTCTTTTGGAGGCACAAGCCCGAAATTAGTAGCTAAGCAATTGGATAAATGGGGCAAAAAATTACAATAAAGGGGAAAGTTGGTTATGCACGACTTCAAATATAAAAACAATAATCTCTATTGTGAAAAAGTAAGGGTCTGGGATTTAGCCGAAAAGTTTGGCACTCCACTTTATGTTTACAGCTATCAGACGCTTATTAGCCATTTCTTTAAACTTAAACAGGCTTTTGAGCCGGTTAATCCGCTTATCTGCTTTTCGGTTAAAGCCAATTTCAATCTCGCTATTTTAAAGGCGCTTGTGGATAAAGGCGCAGGGCTTGATATTGTTTCCGGAGGAGAATTATTTCGGGCGCTAAAAGCCGGCTGTTCTCCTAAAAAAATAGTTTATGCCTCGGTCGGCAAAACAAATTACGAAATAGAAGAGGCGATAAAGTCAGGTATTTTGTTTTTTAATGTTGAGTCGTTTTCTGAATTAGAAAATATTCAGCATATTGCTAAAAGGCTTAAAAGCCGCGTGAATGTGGCTTTGCGTATTAATCCGGATGTAGAACCAAAAACACACAAATATATCACTACTGGTAAGCTCACCAATAAATTCGGGATAGACTTTATCACTGCTAAAGAGATTATTTTATTGGCGAGGGTATTTTCGCATATAAAGATTGCCGGGTTGCATATTCATATCGGTTCGCAGATAACTATCCCTGAGCCTTTTGTGGCAGCGATAAGCAAGCTGGTAAGGTTTGCCGGTGAGCTTAAGGAAGAAGGGATAAATTTAGAATATCTGAATATTGGAGGCGGTTTAGGAATTATCTATGATCAAGAAAAACCCCAGACAGCGCGAAAATTCGCGGATAAAGTTTTACCTTTATTAAAGAAAACCGGGCTTAAAATAATTATGGAGCCTGGAAGATTTATTGCGGGCAATGCCGGGATACTGGTAACCAAAGTTTTGTATATCAAGAATACTCCGAAGAAGAAATTTGTTATAGTGGATGCGGGGATGAATGATTTGATCCGTCCGGCTCTGTATGAGGCATATCATAAAATCGTTCCGTTAAGTTCGCAAGTTCGCAAGTTCCTGCCTACGGGTAGGCAGGAAGCAAGTTCGCAAGAAAAAGCTGATGTGGTTGGTCCCATATGCGAAAGCGGGGATTTCTTTGCTAAGGATAGGGTTTTACCTAAAGTCAAGGAGGGGGATTATCTCGCTGTGATGGGCGCCGGTGCTTATGGATTTAGCATGTCAAGTAATTATAACTCAAGGCGCCGGGCAGAAGAAGTTATGGTGGTTAAAGATAAGGTAGTTGTAATTAGGAGAAGAGAGAGCTACGAGGATATCGTGCGTAACGAAACAATACCACCGTTCCTCTTCGGACTATAGCGGTGATTGCTTGTGGCCGCCACTTAAGTGGCGGCTGCAGAATATGGAAGAAATGAAGAAAGTAAAATTTACGAAGATGGTGGCCAGCGGTAATGATTTTGTGGTTATTCGTTTATCCGGGTATCCGCATAAACGTTTAGCGAAGTTTTCCCGCAGTATATGCGATAGGAAATTTGGCATCGGCGCGGACGGGCTCTTGGTGTTGGCTAAGTCCAAGGCCGTTGATATCAAGATGCGCATATTTAATGCTGATGGTTCAGAAGCCGAAATGTGTGGTAATGGGGCGCGTTGCGTGGCATTATACGGAAGCAAAAAACTTATTAAAATTGAAACCAAAGCAGGAATTATTGCCGCACATGTTAACGGTAATAATGTAAGGATAAAACTGGCTGACCCGAAAAACTTAAAGACCAATATTCCTCTTAAGATTAACGGTAGGTTGCTACGGGTAAATTTTGTCAATACCGGGGTACCACATACAATTATATTTGTGGAAGGGTTAGATAAAATTGATGTAGTGGGTTTGGGCAGGCAAATACGTTACCATAGAAAATTTGCGCCACAAGGAACGAATGTTGATTTTGTGGAAGTATTAAATAACAATTCCATAAAGATCAGAACATACGAAAGAGGCGTGGAGGATGAGACGCTGGCCTGCGGCACAGGAGCAGCCGCCTCAGCTCTAGCTGCCGGTTGCCAGCTGCCGGTTGCCAGTTGCCAAAGAATAAATGTGCATACCAAAGGCGGAGATATTTTAAAGGTATATTTTGCAAGAGAAGGCAATAGATTCCGCAATGTCTGGCTGGAAGGAAAGGCAAAAATAGTTTATAAAGGAGAATATTATGTTTAAAGGCTCAATGGTTGCTATTGTCACGCCATTTTCCGCCGCAACCCGCGGCGGATCCGCCAAGCAATATGACGGAAATTTTGGCGGAAAAAATTTGGTGGTTGATGAAAAAACTTTTCGGGATTTGATTGAATTCCAAATTAAAAATGGCACTTCCGGAATTGTGCCTTGTGGCACCACCGGTGAATCCGCGACCCTGTCGTTTCAAGAGCATGAGCGTGTAATTGAAGTTACCATCGCCCAAGTTAAGAAAAGGGTACCGGTTATCGCTGGCACAGGTTCAAATTCTACCGAAGAAGCCATAATGTTGACTAAACATGCCGAAAAATCCGGGGTAGACGCATCGTTGCAGGTTTCGCCTTATTATAACCGACCGACCCAAAAAGGTTTATATGAGCATTTTAAAGCCATTGCCGATTCGGTAAAAATTCCGATTATTCTTTATAATATTGCCTCGAGGACAGGCGTAAATATTGAGCCAGAAACCATGGCAAAATTAGCTTGCGACTGTAAAAATATCGTAGGCGTAAAAGAGGCTTCAGGCAGCCTGGAGCAGATGTCGCGCATAAAGGCGTTTTGCCCTCCTGATTTTGAATTAATTTCCGGAGATGATAGTTTGACTTTGCCTGTATTAAGCATAGGTGGGACAGGGATAATATCTGTGGTAGCTAATATTGCGCCTAAAGATACCGCGGATTTAGTCAGTGCCTTTGAGAAAGGTAATATCAAAAAGGCACAGGAGCTGCATTATAAATTATTACCTTTAATTAAGGCGATGTTTTTAGAGACAAATCCTATGCCAGTTAAGACTGCAATGGGGCTTTTGGGTATGTGCGAACCGGATTTGCGCTTGCCGATGTGCGCGATGTTACCCGAAAACTTAGAAAAATTGAAGAAGGCGCTGAAAGATTACGGACTTTTTAAATAGTTCTATTGTTCTAAAGTTCTAAGGTTCTATAGTTCTAATGTTCTGAAGCTTTATCAAGCCATTAGCCAACGAACCATAGAACTAACGAACCGTAGAACTAAACAAGGAGCGGTTATAAATGATAAAGTTAGGGATTGCCGGTGTATGTGGGAAAATGGGCAGGAGGATTTTTGAGCTCGCTTCAGCTGATGGGGAATTTGAACTTACCCTTGGCCTTGAGAAAAAAGGCACGACTTTAATCGGCAAACAATTAGGTAAACTAAAAGTTTCTTCCGGCCCGGATGGTATTTTTCTTATTGATGTGTTTATAGATTTTACCACTCCCGAGGCAAGCGAAGCCAACTTGGATTATGCGGCAAAATACAGGAAAGCGCTGGTATTAGGGACAACGGGTTTTAACGAGGCCCAATTAAATAAGATTAAAGAAACGTCAAAAGTAGTGCCGGTTGTCTTCTCTCCAAATATGTCGGTGGGAATAAATATTTTATTCTCGGTATTGCCGGAGATAGCCAGAAGATTAGGTCCAGATTATAGCATTGAGATAGTGGAGGCGCATCATAAGTTCAAGAAAGATGCTCCTTCGGGGACTGCTAAAAAGATGGCACAGGTTCTCTCCGTTGCTACTAAAAAAGAAATTCCCACGCATGCTATTCGTTTAGGCGATATCATCGGAGACCATACGGTTATATTCTGCGGTAATTCTGAGCGCATTGAAATAAAACATCAGGCGCATTCGCGGGACTTATTTGCTTTGGGCGCGTTAAAAGCAGCGAAATGGGTTTTTGGTAAAACGCCGGGTTTGTATTCAATGCAGGATGTACTGAGTTAAATACGAATGGGACTGTCCCCTGGGGGACGCTCCCCAAAGGGACACTCGCCGCTCCGATACGGCGGGGTGCCTAGAATCACATGGTACTGTCCCTAATGAAAAGGATATAAATGTTTAAATTATCAAAAAAATTGAAGTCACTCCCGCCTTATCTATTCTTAGAAATCGATAAAGCTAAAAGAAAGGCGCGTCTTGAGGGAAGGGATATTATTGATTTAGGGGTGGGTGATCCTGATCAGCCTACGCCTAAATATATAATTGATGCTTTGTGCCTTGCGGTTCAGGACCCGGCGAATCATCATTATGCATTGGATCAGGGTATGCCGGCGTTGCGTCGTGCGATTGTAGGTTGGTATAAACACCGTTTTAATATTAACTTAAACCCTGACTCTGAAATCTTACCTTTAATAGGTTCAAAAGAAGGGATTGCCCATTTTCCGCTTGGCTTTATAAATCAAGGCGATTATGTTCTTGTTCCTGAGCCGGGTTATCCTCCTTATAAAGGCGGGACGATTTTAGCCGGTGGCAAGCCTTTTCCTCTGCCACTGCTTGAGAAAAACGCATTTCTGCCTGATTTAAAAAGAATTCCATTAAACGTGTGTAAAAAGGCAAAATTAATTTTTGTTAATTATCCTAATAACCCTACTTCGGCCACGGCTGAGAAGCCTTTCTATAAGGAGCTCATTGATTTTGCGCATAAACACAGGATTATTATTATTTCAGATTTAGCTTATTCCGAGATATGTTATGATGGATATAAACCTTCAAGCATCCTTGAAGTAGACGGGGCTCAAGATGTGGTAATAGAATTTCATTCATTATCCAAGACCTATAACATGACCGGTTGGCGCGTTGGCTTCGCATGCGGAAACGAAAAATTAATTTCGGCTTTAGCTAAGATTAAGTCTAATGTTGACTCCGGGATTTTTTCCGCGGTTCAGTTAGCCGGGATTGCGGCATTAGATGGGCCGGAGGGGCATATTAAAAATATGCGCAGCCTTTATCAAGAGAGGCGCGATATATTGATGCGCGGCTTAAATTCTTTAGGTTGGCAGGCAAATAATCCTAAAGCGACATTTTACGTTTGGATAAGGATTCCTAAAGGCAATGATTCTATTAAGTTTGCCGGGGCTATATTGGAGAGAGCAAATATTGTCGTTACTCCGGGTGTCGGTTTTGGCAAATATGGCGAAGGTTATATTCGTATAGCATTGACCGTGCCTGAGGAGAGAATCCGGGAGGCAATTGAGCGCCTTAAAAAAATATCATCATGGTAATTTGTTATATCGGCGTAGGTTCAAACTTAGGGGATAGGGTTAAAAATATAAAGTCCGCTATTAAAGAAATAGGCGCATTAAAGAGGACAAAAGTTATGAAAGCATCTAAACTTATTGAAACTAAACCCGTTGGCGGGCTAAAGCTTCAGCCGAAATTCTTAAACGCCGCCTTAAAAATCAAGACATCTTTGTTCCCGGTTGCTCTGCTTAAGAATCTAAAAATAATCGAAAAACAACTCGGCCGGGTTAAAACCGTACGCAACGGCCCAAGAACCATAGATTTAGATATTTTGCTTTACGGAGATAGAATTATGCACACGAGGGATCTGATTATTCCGCATCCGCGCATGTTTAAGCGCGATTTTGTCATTAGATCTTTATCGAAAATAATATAGTTCCCGCTACGGGTAATAAAAATGAAAATAATAAAGTCTCTAGATAAATTATTTCACTATTTAAAGAAGTTTAAATTAAAGGGAAAATCCATAGGTTTTGTCCCGACTATGGGCGCGCTTCATGAAGGGCATTTAAGTTTAATCCGGCAGGCACGCAAAGACACGGATCTTGTTGTGGTGAGCATATTTGTGAATCCAACGCAGTTTGGCCCGAAAGAGGATTTAAATAAATATCCACGGCCGCTTAGCAAAGACTTAGCACTCTGCCGAAAAGAGAAAGCGAATTTCGTTTTTTGTCCTAAACCTCAAGATATGTATTCGCGGGATTTTTCTACTTTTGTTAATGTTGGGGGCCTAAGTGAGGTTTTATGCGGTAAATCTCGTCCCGGCCATTTTCGCGGTGTAGCTACGGTAGTGACGAAACTCTTTAATATTGTGCAGCCAGATATTGTCTACTTTGGCCAGAAAGATGCCCAGCAGGCAATTATAATTCAAAGAATGGTTAGGGATTTAAATATTCCCGTTAAGGTAAGGGTTATGCCTACGATACGCGAAAAAGGCGGCTTAGCCTTAAGTTCAAGAAATGCCTATTTAGGTAAAGACGAAAGAAAAGATGCCTTGGTTTTGTCTCAGGCCTTAAATCTAGCTAAACTTTTAATTAAAAATGGCAGCCGGGATTCAGGAAGAATTATCAGCAGGATGCGGCACCTTATCAAAAAAAAGAAAAGCGTAAAAATAGATTATATAGAGGTTGTGGATTCAGAAAATCTTAAGCCGTTGAAGAAAATTTCAGGCAATTGTTTAATAGCGCTGGCGGTGTGGATTGGCAAGACTAAGTTAATTGATAATGTTGTTGGGGACGATTTATAGTGTAGGGGAGGTTTTCGAAATTATGATTAAACTAAAGATTGGCATAGTCGGTTGCGGGGCCATAGGAAGTTCTTTGGCCAGGGTTATTACTAAAGATTTTTCTAAGCAGGCAGAATTAGTCGCGCTTTATGACTTGAATAGTTCAAAGCCGAAGATATTGGCTAAGAGGATCAGAAAGAAAAACTTGGTGGTTTTTGAGTTGGGGGCATTAATTCTGAGGTCGGATTTAGTGATTGAAGCGGCGTCAAGCAGGTGTTCGTGGGGTATCGCTAAAGAAGTTTTATCTTCTGGCAGGGATGTTATGGTTATGAGCGTAGGCGGTTTGATTGCTAAATACAGCGAATTAACGAAACTGGCTAAACGGCATAATTGCAGGGTTTATATACCCAGCGGCGCTATTGCCGGTATTGACGCTCTTAAGGCGGCAAAAATAGGAGGGGTAAAGAAGGTAACTCTTACTACATTAAAAAATCCCTTATCTTTTAAGGGAGTGAAATATATAGAGGAGAGAGGGATTGATTTGTTCAAGATAAAAAAGGATAGGGTATTATTTTCCGGCAGCGCTGCTGAAGCAGTTAAATTGTTTCCCCAGAATATAAATGTGGCTGCGGTTTTAAGTTTAAGCGGGATAGGGCAAGATAAGACTAGGGTAAAAATTATCGCTTCTCCTAAAGTTAATAAGAATATACATGAAATTAAAGTTGAATCTCAGGCGGGAAATATTTTCACGCGCACAGAAAATATCCTGCATCCGGATAACCCTAAGACCAGTTATTTGGCGGTACTATCTGCGATAGCAACCTTAAAGCAGATTTTGGAGCCGATAAGGATCGGCACGTAGTCAGTTGGTTGGTTAGACAGTTAGTTAGTCAGTCAGTCTAGCAAGCTAACGAACTAGCGAACTAACGAACTAACGAACTAACGAACTAAGAAGGGGGGTGAATCAAAATATGGCAGAAAAACTAGTGAAGTTAGGAATAAAAAGAGCGAAGGGTTTACTCTATTACATTGACAAGCAGGGTGATGTCTCTTGCGCCAAGATGGCCAGAGGCTCTAAAAAAGGGGGTAGCCCGAAAAAGGTAGCCAAGTGCGGCATTAAGAGGCAGAAAGGGTACCTTTATTTTCTTGACAAAAAAGGCGACGTCTCCTGCGCCAAGATGAAAAGAGGCGGAAAGAAGAAAAAGAAATAACGCCCTCTGTTAAAGATAAGCCTCTGTATACATAAAATTTACCGTGTTTACAGGGGCTTATCTTTTTGCTATAATAATTTTATGCTAGAAGGTAAGAGAGTGATAGTAGTAATGCCGGCTTATAATGCCGGGCAGACTTTAGAACAGACATACCGCGATATCCCCAAGGGTATAGTTGATGATGTTTTGGTTGTAGACGATCACAGTCATGATCAGACTGTTGAAATAGTTAGGAGTTTGGGGCTTAAGTTATTTGTCCATGATAAAAATAAGGGCTATGGCGCAAATCAGAAGACATGTTATCAAGAGGCGCTTAAAATGGGCGCGGATATAGTGGTCATGTTGCATCCGGATTATCAATATCCCCCGAAATTAATCGTTGCTATGGCGGCCTTAGTGTCTTCGGGCATGTTTGATGTAGTATTGGGTTCAAGGATTTTAGGGGGAACCGCCCTAAGGGGAGGGATGCCGTTATATAAATATATCTCTAATCGCCTGCTAACATTTTTCCAGAATATCATTTCCAAAGAGAAGTTATCCGAATATCATACCGGATATCGGGCTTTTTCTCGCGAGGCTCTGTCCTCTCTTCCTTTGCTGGAGAATTCTGATGATTTTATTTTTGATAACCAGATAATTGCTCAAGCGTTATATTTCGGTTACAATATAGGAGAAATAACCGCTCCGTCTCACTATACGCAATATTCGTCTTCAGTTTCTTTTAGGCGTAGTGTCGTATATGGCTTGGGGGTAGTGTGGACATCTATAAAATTTTTTCTGCAAAAAAATAATTTAGCAAAGTTTGATATATTTAATAAAAACGGCAGGAAGATAGGAATTTGATATGACCGGGACAAAATCAACGTTAATTTTTTTATTGATAATTTCAATAGCCATAACTTTGATTTCAAACAGCATGAAGAATATTGTTTTTGTTGCTAAAGCCGATGAAGGCTTATATTTAAAATATGCGACTATGGTTAGTGAAAACGGCATAAAAGGATTTCGGGATCTTTTTAAGGATTATTTTGCCGATAAGAGCCACAGGATCACTCAAAATCCGTTAAGGGTAGGTTTTGTATTGATTGCGTCTTTATGGTTAAAGCTCTTAGGATACTCAATATACAATTTAGCTCTTCTTTCCCTGTGTTCTTATTGTATTTTCTTATTTCTTGTTTTTTATTTTGCAAGAAAATATTTGGGCAGTACTCTTGTCTTACCGTTTATAATCTTGGTGGCTTTTTCTCCAATAAATATGGCTATGGCCCGGAGGGCTTTGATAGAATCTACAATAAATCTATTTTTGTTTTTTTCAATTCTTCTTTTTTTCTTGCTCTTGAAAAAGAAGAATTGGATCAATATCCTCTCCTTTATTTTAGTTTATTCCTATGCGATCTTAATTAAAGAAGGATCTGCTATTTTATCGTTGTTTTTTTTGGTCTATCTTTTACTTACCAGGAAGAAAAATAAGGAATATTTTAGTTTCAGGGGGTTTTTGATTATAGCAATTATACCTTTTAGCATTGCCGGTATTATCTATACATATCTTGCCGGAGGATTTACCCAATTTTATAGGGCAATGATTAGCGTGGTTACTGCTCCGGAAGTAAACGCGTATGCTGTATTTTTCTGCGCAGGGCCATGGTTCAGGTACTTGCTTGACTTTATGTTACTATCCCCGTGGATTCTTATTTTAGGAATCGGTTTTATTTTTTTCTACCTTACTAAATATAAAAAGAGAGATGAATTGAACTATTTATTAATATTTTCTATTTGTATGTTAAGTTTTTATAGTCTTTTTATAAAAAATATCCGTTATCTAATGATTTTAGATCTTCCGCTTAGATTGTTTGCTTTCTTAATGCTGTATGAATTAGTCTCACTTTTATTTAAAGAGAAAGTTATTTTTTGGCTTACGTTAACTGTTTTTATCTTGTCGGTCTTTGACTACCTGAATTTTTATTATTACTTCGTTCGCTATGGTATTTACGATCCGGTAAGCTTTTGTTTTTTACAGGCAAGCCATATTATTCCCTATAAATAGTTTGTTCCCGAAGATATCTTTCTTTTTGAATATATGAATGCTAACGGAAATAATTTTAATCAAAAAAGCGTGGAATGTACTCATTCTGTATCTCGGGAGATTTATAAATATTACAATAAGCCAATTTATAAATGCGATTCCTGCGGTTTATTTTTTAACCAAAGGTTAAATAATGGTTTTAAGTCGCGCGTTCTTTATAGGTCAAGTCTTTTTTCTCCTGTAAAAGTAAATATGAAACATCGCTTCGTTACCCATAATTTTATACTTTTACCAATTCCAGAT
>PEYI01000045.1 GCA_002774445.1 Candidatus Omnitrophica bacterium CG08_land_8_20_14_0_20_41_16
ACCGGTGGGGACGCTCCGGGTATGAATCCGGCCATACGCAGTGTGGTGCGTTGCGGGATTGCCCGTGGCTTAGAGGTAATGGGAGTCTTCCGGGGGTGGTTTGGCCTGATCAATGAAGAATTAAAGGTGCTTGGCCATCGTTCAGTCTCAGGTATTATTAATCAGGGCGGGACAATCTTAAAAACCGGCCGCTGCCCGGAATTTGCGGCTAAGGAGAGCCAGGGGCGCGCAGTTAATACGATTAATAAATTTGGTATTGATGCAATGGTGGTTATCGGCGGGGACGGAAGCTTTACCGCAGCGCATAAATTCGGCACCAAATTTAATGTGCCTTGCGTGGGAATTGCAGCATCCATTGATAATGATATAAACGGCATAGACTCAACCATTGGTTCGGATACTGCCATAAATACTGCGTTAGCTGCGATTGATAATATCCGCGATACCGCAACGAGTATGGAACGTATTTTTGTAGTTGAGGTAATGGGCCGCGACTGCGGATTTATTGCTCTTTCCGTCGCTTTAGCCGGCGGATGCGAAGATGTGATTATTCCGGAGATAAAACCGGATATGGAGAAGATGTGCCATGATATTGTTCAGGGTAATATCCGCGGTAAGGTCAGCTGGATTGTGGTGGTGGCAGAGGGGGCGGGAAGCGCCCAAGATATCGCCAAGCAAATAACCGAGATAACTTCTTTGGAGACCCGCGCTGTAGTCTTAGGCCATATCCAGCGAGGTGGAAGGCCTACGGCTTTTAGCCGTGACTTGGCCTTGCGTTTAGGCGAGGCAGCGGTGGATTGCTTGTTAAAAGGAAAAAAGGACCTGGCTGTAGGTTTATCCGGCGGAAAGGTTACCGAAGTAGATTTTTCAACCGCCATAAAGAAAAAAGACATTAAGCCTGATTATTGGTATAATTTAATTAAGACATTGACATAGTTACGTTTACTGTTAACCGTGTACCGTTTACCGTTAATGTGGTATACGGTAAACCCCGTTAGAGACACCATAGCTTTCCACTGTTTACCTATAGTCTCTAACGGGGTAAACAGCGAAGCGGGTAAACGGTAAACGAAAAATGTAAAAAAAGGAGTAAGGCAATGGGAAGGAAGCCGCTTGATATTAATAAGATTGTAACAGATTTAGTTTTAACTGATGATTCTTCGCTTAAGAAAAAATTGGCTAAGAAGATTACAGATATGGCCTATAAAAAGGGTATATATCCGTCCAGTATTCATGAATTATACTTGGGCTTTGGCAGGGGCGAGATTAGCGAGTTTACGGTCCCGGCAATAAATTTAAGAAGTATGACTTATGACCTCTCGCGCGCTATATTCAGGGTAGGCTTAAAAACCAACAGCGGCGCTTTTATTTTTAAGATTGCCAAGTCTGAAATGGGTTATACCGCTCAGTCTCCTTTAGAATATGTGGCAGTGATATTAGCTGCCGCAATTAGAGAAGGTTATAGCGGGCCGGTATTTATTCAGGGAGACCATTTTCAGGCTAATGCCAAGAAATATAAAGAAAATCCTGAAAAAGAAATAGAAGCCTTACAGGCTATAATCAGTGAATCTATCACGGCCGGTTTCTATAATATTGATATTGATTCTTCGACTCTGGTGGATCTTTCTAAGCCCGAGATTAAAAAGCAGCAGAAGGACAATTACGAAGTTTGCGCGAAACTCACCCAATTTATCCGTCGCATTGAGCCAAAAGGTATCACAGTTTCAGTGGGTGGTGAAATCGGAGAAGTCGGGCATCAGAATTCGACACCTGAAGATCTACGCGCATTTATGGAAGGCTACAAAGAGAGATTGCGCAAGGGCTTAACCGGAATCAGCAAGATTTCAATTCAAACCGGGACTTCTCACGGCGGCGTGGTTAAAGTTGACGGAAGTATTGCTGAGGTTAAACTTGATTTTAATACCTTAAAGATGCTCTCAGGAATTGCCCAGAAAGAATATGGTTTAGGAGGCGCGGTGCAGCATGGAGCGTCTACTTTACCTGAGGAGATGTTCCATAAATTTCCGGAAAATAATACTCTGGAAGTGCATCTGGCTACAGGTTTTCAGAATATGATGTTTGATAGCAAATCTTTCCCTGTATATCTTAAAAACAAAATGTATGAGTGGCTTAAACTTAATGTTGCCAGTGAAAGAAAAGAAGGCGAAAGTGATGAGCAATTCTTCTATAAGGCGCGCAAGAAAGCGCTTGGCCCCTTTAAGAAAGAAATTATAGGTTTATCCCAAGATGTGCGCGATACTATTACCGCCGAGATTGAACAAAAGTTTGATTTTCTCTTTAAGCAGTTAAATGCAGTAAACAATAAATCTTTAGTAGACAAATATATTTCCTTAAAACGCGTGATTGGGCGTAAGCGTAAGAATGCGGCAGGCGGGGTTCATGACGGGGAAGGAGCGGATTAGTTGTAATTAATAGCTATGGGTCGATAGCCAATGGTCGATAGCCAATAGTAAAACCATCGATCATAGGCTATAAACTATTGACCCAATTGCTAAAGGAGACAAACTATGCGTTCTGATAAAATTAAAAAAGGTTTAGAAAGGGCGCCACACCGCGCACTTTTGTACGCGACTGGTTTATCTAAAAAAGATTTAGCTCGTCCGTTTATAGGCGTAGCTACTTCCTTCACTGATTTAATTCCCGGGCATATCGGGATGCGTGATCTTGAGCGTTTTATTGAACGTGGGATTTGCTATGGCCAAGGCGTGCCGTTTTTCTTTGGAGTGCCCGGTATCTGCGATGGCCTGGCCATGGGCCATTTAGGGATGTGTTATCCTCTGGCGCTTCGTGAAATTGTCGCTGACACAATTGAAACCGTCTGCAATGCGCATCAATTAGACGGGATTGTCTGTCTTACTAATTGCGATAAGATTACCCCCGGCATGCTAATGGGAGTTGCCCGTTTAAATATCCCGGCGATCCTCGTTACTGCTGGGCCGATGCTCTCCGGCCGTTTCAATAAAAGAAAGCTGGCTTTTGTGCATGATACTTATGAAGGCCTTGCCCGGGCAAAAAGAGGCGATATCTCGAGGCAAGATTTATCTTGCCTCGAGATGGAGGCCTGTCCCGGGGCCGGGGCCTGTCAAGGCTTATATACTGCTAATACTATGGCCTGCCTTACCGAAACTATGGGTATGTCTTTGCCGGGGTGCGGTACAGCTTTAGCAGTTTCTGCTAAAAAACGCAGGATTACTCAGGCAAGCGGCGAACGCATCGTGGAGTTAGTTAAAAAAGATATTAAGCCGCGTGGTATCATCACCAGAAAATCTTTAGAGAATGCCATTCTCGTAGATATGGCTTTGGGCGGTTCAACCAACACAGTTTTGCATCTTATGTCTATCGCGCATGAGGCAGGGATAGATTTGGATTTAAAGACATTTGATAAAATTAGCAAAACCACGCCTCATATAAGTTGTATTGAACCGGCAGGAGTGCATTTTATGGAAGACTTAGAATACGCGGGCGGAATTCCTGCGGTTTTAAAGAGATTAAAATCAAAATTGAATAATACTTTAAATGTCAACGGCGAGAAGGCTTTTAAAATTGCTGATCAGGCTATAATTTATGACGAGGATGTAATTCGGCCGTTTAATAAAGCGTATCATAAACAAGGCGGCATAGCTGTGCTTTATGGCAATATCGCGCCAAATGGCGCGGTAGTTAAGCAATCCGGAGTAAGCGCAAAGATGATGAAATTTACCGGCAGGGCAAAGGTTTTTAACCGCGAAGAGGAGGCAATGCGGGCGATTTTGAACAATAAAATAAAAAAAGGCGATTGCATTGTTATCCGCTACGAAGGCCCAAGCGGCGGGCCGGGTATGCGCGAGATGCTTGCTCCTACCGCAGCTATCGTGGGTATGGGCTTAGCGGATTCAGTAGCTTTAATTACCGACGGCCGTTTTTCAGGCGGGACAAAAGGCCCTTGTATTGGCCATATTTCTCCCGAAGCTTCAGCCGGAGGGGCAATTGCAATACTTAAAGATTATGATACAATAGAAATTGATATACCTAATCGCAAAATTGAAGCGAAACTAAGCAAATCTGAAATAGAGAAAAGATTTAAAGACTGGATTGCGGTTCTGCCAAAGATTAAAACCGGATATTTATCGCGGTATTCAAGGTTAGTCAGTTCCGCGGATAAGGGAGCCATATTAACTTAATAGGACGTTTAGCTCATAGTTCATAGCTCATAGCAAAAACATAACCTATGAGCCAAAAGCTGTGAGCTAAGAGCTAATAACATGACTGGTGCACAGATTTTAATTAAATGTTTAAAGCGCGAAGGGGTAGAGGTAATATTTGGTTACCCCGGCGGACAGGTCCTGCCCATATTTGATGAGATTTATGATATGGATATAAAATTTATTTTGACGCGGCATGAGCAAGGCGCAGCCCATGCAGCTGACGGTTATGCTCGCGCAACCGGGAAAGTAGGAGTTTGTATTGCTACCTCTGGGCCCGGAGCCACGAATCTTACTACTGGTATCGCTAACGCTTATATGGATTCTATTCCCATTGTGGCAATCACCGGTCAGGTAAAGAGTTCCTTAATAGGCAATGATGCCTTTCAGGAAGCAGATGTTACCGGGATTACCCGCCCGATAACCAAGCACAATTATTTAGTTAAGGACGTAAAAGATTTGAGTAAAATTATTGCCGAGGCTTTTTATATTGCCTCAACCGGCAGGCCTGGCCCGGTATTAATTGACATACCTTCGGATATTCAGCTGGCTGATGCTGAATTCACTTGGCCTGAAATTGTGAATATACGTGGTTACAAACCAACATGCTTTGGTCATCCAGGGCAGATTAAAAAGGCAGCTAAACTTATTGCCGAAGCCAAGAGGCCGATTATTTATGCCGGAGGGGGAGTGATTACTTCCGCGGCGCATTTAGAATTAAGAAAGCTGGCCGAGAAAATAAAAGCGCCTTTAACCTGGACATTGATGGGCGTAGGGGGTTTTCCGGGGACACATGAGCTTTCTTTAGGGATGCTGGGTATGCACGGGACTGCCTACGCGAATCATGCGATTATGGAATCAGATTTAATTATTGCCGTGGGCGCGCGCTTTGATGACCGCGTAACGGGCAGGTTGGATGCCTTTGCGCCAGATGCCAAGATAATCCATATTGATATTGACCCGGCATCAATTAGCAAGAATGTAAAAGTAGATATTCCGATAGTAGGCGATGCCAGGAATATCTTAGGCGAGCTTTTAGAGCAGATTGAGAAAGTTCCCAATACCGTTGAATGGCTTGAGACGGTTGAGAATTGGAAGAAAAAATATCCTTTAAAATATAAAGATGGTGAAAAAATCAAGCCGCAATACGTGGTAGAACAGGTTTACGAGGCTACCAAAGGCGGCGCGATCATCACTACTGAAGTAGGGCAAAATCAGATGTGGGCTGCGCAGTGGTATAAATATGATTCTCCGCGCACATTTATTTCTTCGGGGGGGCTTGGTACTATGGGTTTTGGTTTTCCGGCGGCAATGGGAGCAAAGATGGGGTGTCCCAATAAAACCGTAATTGACATTGCCGGAGACGGCTCAATACAGATGAATATACAGGAATTAGGCACATGCGTTGCCAATAAAATAAACGTCAAGGTTTTTATACTTAATAACGGATATTTAGGCATGGTGCGGCAATGGCAGGAGCTTTTCTATAAGAGGCGTTATTCACAGGTTCGTATCTCAAGCCCTGATTTTGTCAAACTTGCGGAAAGCTACGGCGCCGTGGGTATCAAGGTTACCGGAAAAGAGGAAGTGCGGCCGGCTATTGAAAAGGCATTGAAAATAGACAATACCGTGTTTATTGATTTTCACGTTGAACCAGAAGAGAATGTGTATCCCATGGTTCCGGCAGGCGAAGCGATTAATAAGATTATCGGGGGATTGGCGTAATTTAGCTCATAGTTCATAGCTCATAGCAGAATTTTAGCCTATGAGCTATGAGTTAAGAGCCAAGAGCTGAAAAATGAGACATACAATATCCGTATTAGTAGAGAACAAGTTTGGCGTGCTTGCGCGCATTGCCGGGTTATTTAGCGCGCGCGGCTACAATATCGCATCTTTAGCGGTCTCTGAAACGCTGAATCCTCAGACTTCCTATATGACCATTGTGGTTGCGGCGCAGGATGAAAAAATATTAGAGCAGATTAAAAAGCAGCTGAATAAGCTTATTGATGTTATCACCATTACTGATTTTACCAAGAAAGAACATGTTGATCGTGAGTTAGTCTTGGTTAAAGTAAACTATTCAACAAAAGACAGGGCAGGGTTAGAAGCCATATTTAATAAATACATAGGCAAGATTATTCATCATCAAGATGACACTGCGATTATCGAGGCAGTGGGAGATCAGGCTCAGATAAAGTCGTTGCTTGATGAATTAGATAAGTTTGGGATAATAGAATTGACCAGGACAGGGAAGTTGGCGATTAACAAAGGATAAAAATCGGGGACGCTCCCGAAAGGGACACTCTCCAACGGATTTTGGCTAAAAATTAGCGAAAAATATAAAAATAACCATTTTTTGAAAGTAGAGTGGCACCTTGGGGAGTGTCCCCCAGGGTTAATGAGGGAGGGTTAGAGATGGCAAAGGTTTATTATGATGCGGATGCGGATTTAAATTTGATTAAGGATAAGACAATCGCAATTATTGGTTACGGGATACAGGGTCGTGGCCAGGCAATGTGCCTTAGAGATTCAGGTTGTCATGTTGTGGTTTCTGAAATGCCCGGGACGCCAAATTTTGAACTAGCTAAGCAAGACGGATTTACTCCGGTTTCCGCGGACGAGGCAGCAAAAGCCGGTGATATAATCCAGATATTGACTCAGGACCATGTCCAGGGTAAAGTTTATAAAGAAGATATTAAATCAAACCTAAAGAAAGGTAAGGCGCTTTGTTTTTCCCACGGTTTTAATATTCGTTTTAAGCAGATTAAGCCTCCGAAGAATGTGGATGTGTTCATGGTTGCCCCAAAAGGCCCGGGTGCCTTAGTCAGGCGTATGTACGAAGAAGGTAAGGGCGTGCCTTCTTTAATCGCGGTATTCCAAGATGCTACGGGAGGCGCAAAACAGTTGGCCTTGGCGTATGCTAAGGCAATCAAGGCTACTACCGCAGGCGTAATTGAGACTACTTTTGCAGAGGAGACTGAGACTGATCTTTTCGGAGAGCAGGCAGTGCTTTGCGGCGGAGTAAGCGAGTTAATTAAGGCCGGGTTTGATACCTTAATTGAAGCAGGGTATCAGCCGGAGATTGCTTATTTTGAGGTTTTACATGAATTAAAACTTATTACTGATTTAATTCAGGAGACCGGTATTTCAGGGATGCGCCGGCGCGTTTCCAATACCGCCTGTTATGGAGATTTAACCCGCGGTCCGAGAATTATTACTCTTAAGACGCGCAAAGAGATGAAGAAGATTTTAAAAGAGATAAAATCAGGCAAGTTTGCCCGCGAGTGGATTAAGGAGAATGAAAACGGCAGGCCGAACTTCAATAAACTGATTACTGAAGGAGATAATCACCTGATTGAGAAGGTGGGGAAAGAGCTTAGGGAAATGATGCCCTGGATGCGCAAGTAAGATCCTGCGCGTAGCGCAGGACAAAACTAAAGCAAATCGCCAGAGGCAGCTTTTGTTTTGAATGATGCCTTGGATGAAAAAGTAAAGATTGTAAATTGTAGATCAAATTTTACGGGTCCTGTCTTAGGTATTTTCTTGCGCTGACGCGCTGCGAAAACACCTAAGCCACCCGTAAAATCTAAAACAACAATTTACAATCTTAGGGAGGAGTGGAGAAAGTGGAAAAAATAATAATATTTGATACGACTTTACGTGACGGAGAACAAGCGCCGGGTGGTTCACTAACTGCCCAGGAAAAGTTAGAAGTCGCATTTCAACTTGAGAAGTTGGGGGTTGATGTAATTGAGGCAGGTTTTCCTGTTGCTTCTCCGGGGGATTTTAAGGCTGTTCTAGAGATATCCAAAGCCATTAAGAAAGGCGTAATTTGCGCTCTTGCTCGCTGCCTGAAGTCGGATATCGAAGCTGCCTATGAAGCAGTTAAGAAAGCAAGGCATCCACGCATACATATATTTTTGGCTACTTCTAAAATTCACCTGCAGTACAAATTTAAGAAAGCAGAAGATGAGATCTTAGATATCGCGGTAAATGCAACCAAAATGGCGAAGAAGCTATGTTCAGATATAGAATTTTCGCCTGAGGACGCTACTCGTTCTGAACACGATTTTTTATACCGGGTGATTGAAGCGGTAATAAATGAGGGCGCTAAGACTATTAATATTCCCGACACTACCGGCTATACATATCCGCAGGAGATGTATTCTTTGATAAAAGATATAAAAAATAATGTTCCGAATATAAACGAGGTGGTTATCGCTGTCCATTGTCATGATGACTTAGGGATGGCCGTGGCAAATTCTTTGTCTGGAGTTTTAGCCGGCGCGCGGCAAGTGCACTGCACGATTAACGGAATAGGCGAACGCGCGGGTAATGCTTCGTTAGAAGAAGTTGTCATGGCGATTAAGACGCGTAAGGATGTTTTTGGTTCTCTCTATACCAGCATAAATACCAAAGAGATATACCGCACTTCCCGGATGATAAATAACCTTACGGATTTTGTCGTGCCGCCAAATAAGGCTATTGTTGGAAGGAATGCCTTTGCCCATGAGGCAGGTATTCATCAGGATGCGGTATTGAAGAAGCACAGTACCTATGAGATTATGGATCCGCATGACGTAGGCATTTCTTCAAGCCGGTTGGTCCTAGGTAAACACTCTGGAAGGCATGCCTTCCGCGAGAGATTGAAAACTTTAGGTTTTCATCTTAATGATGAAAGACTGAATAAAGCCTTTACACGTTTTAAAGAGCTCGCGGATAAAAAGAAGGATATTTACGATGATGATTTAAGGGCTATTGTTGAGGACGAAATCCGGGTTATTAAACCCTTGTGGCAGCTAAATAGTTTTGAAGTTACTTCAGGAACCAAGATTAAGCCTCGGGCAATTGTGTATTTGAATAAAAAAAGTAAAAGTTTCAACGTTGTTTCTTCAGGCGATGGCCCGGTAGACGCGGTTTTTAAGGCAATAGATAAAATCACCGGATATAAAGCCAAGCTTAATGATTTTAGGTTAGAAGCAGTCACCTCCGGCAAAGACGCTTTGGGACAAGTGAGCTTAAAATTAAAGATAGGGGATTCTGTAATTAGCGGCCGCGGCTCAAGCACGGATATTATTGAAGCCGCGGTTAAGGCGTATCTGGACGCGGTGAATAAACTTGAGGCTAAATGAGCAAGGTTTGTATCTACGGTTTAATAGGGAATCCTGTCTACCACAGCCTTTCGCCATTAATGCACAATGCCGCGCTAAGAAAGTTAAAGATAAAAGCAAAATATAAGCTTTTTTCTTTAAGGGAGGATGAACTTCAAGGTTTTTTTAGTAATCTTAAAAAGGAAAATATTCGCGGCCTAAATATAACCATCCCCTACAAAGAAAGAATCCTGTATGATGTCAATGGCCTTAAAAATAGCGCCGTATTTTCTATCGGCGCGGCCAATACCGTTGTTGTGGATAAGGTTGGCAGGATAAAATTCTTTAACACCGATTATTTAGGTTTTTTAAGGCACATTGCGGAATTAAAACTTGAACCTTCGAAAACCGCGATTATCGGAGCCGGTGGAGCAGCCAAGGCTTTATGTTTTGCCTTAGGGAAAAAGAAAACACGCGAGGTTTCTATCTACGATATTGATAATTTTCGCTCTTTGGCTATTATGAAGAGGTTTAACGATATCTTCCCTGATACAAAATTTAAGGCAGTGGGTAGTGTTGAAGAGCTAAGTTTAAAGGATAAGGATCTTTTGATTAATGCTTCTTCGGTGGGAATGAAGGAGGAAGACCCACTTTTGGTCAAGCCTCAAATGCTTCATCCGGGGCTATTTGTTTACGACTTAATCTATAATCCTAAAGAGACTAAATTGTTAAAGCTCGCTAAAGAATCGGGCTTAAAGTTTTCAAATGGTTTAGGTATGCTTTTCTATCAGGGGGTTGAATCTTTAAATTTATGGATACGCCCCAAAAAGGCCCCGGAAGAAACAATGCGTAGCGCCTTAGAAAAAGCCTGCCTGCCCCGGCCTATCGCGGGGCCTGCCTGCCCTGCGCCTATGGGCGGGGCCTGCTCCGCCTATGGCGGGGAGTGAGGAGATTATGATAGCCAAAATAATTGCATTTATCTTTGGTTCAATAGTGGGGAGTTTCTTAAATGTATGTATATACCGTATGCCTAATAGCGAGTCGGTAGTTTGGCCGCGTTCACACTGTCCAAAGTGCAAAAAGCGCATCCCCGCATATGATAATATACCTTTTTTAAGTTTTATCCTTTTAAGAGGAAAGTGCCGTTTTTGTAAGGGAAAAATATCGCTACGCTATCCGTTGGTTGAGTTCATTACTGCTTCGCTATTTTTATTATTCTTCATGCGTTATGGGTTAAGTTATGATCTTTTCTTCTACTTAATCCTTTTAAGCGCTTTAATTATAGCTACCTTTATAGATATCCCGCATAGGATTATTCCCGATGAAATAAGCGTTGGGGGTATTATCGTAGGTTTTATCTTAAGTTCAGTAAGAGGCGTTGCTGTTAATCCTCTTGCCTTTAGTTTTAAACCCATGCGCAATTCCTTTTTAGGCATTATTTTAGGCGGCGGGATTATCTATCTTACCGGCTGGCTCTTTGACATTATTTATTTTAAGCTCCTTAAAAAGCCAGCCATTCAGGGAGAGACCGAATCTATGGGCGGAGGGGATGGGAAGCTTTTGGCAATGATCGGAGCATTTTTAGGTTGGCAAAGGGCAGTAATGACTTTCTTTTTGGCGCCTTTTTTCGGAGCGGCCATAGGAATCTATATGCTTATTACTAAAAAAGACCATACCGTGCCCTATGGCCCTTTTTTGTCTTTAGCCGCGCTTATCTCTATATTCTGGGCAGATAAAATAATGCATCTCTTAATTCCTTAAAGAGGCGTTAGCTAAATTCCGACCTCAATTCCGAACCCGGGGATTGGAATCCTAAATAGTTTTTCAGATGACGGGGAAAAACATAGCAGGTGAACTTCTTACCCAAAAAAGAGCAGGGGTCTTAATTCCGCTTTTTTCCGTTTATTCTAAAGATACTTTTGGCAGTGCTGATTTTAGCGATTTGAAATTGGCGATTGACTGGGCAAAAGATACAGGTAATTCCATCCTGCAGCTTTTGCCGATGAATGAGATGGGTCAAACTTTCTGCCCTTATGACGCGTTGAGCTCATTCGCATTAGAGCCGCTTTACCTTTCGTTTTCAGGTTTACCCCTCCTCAAAGATAAATCAATTAAAAGGCAGATTGAAAATTTAAAGAAAGACCCTCCTCTTTCCGCCAGATTTGTGGATTATGCATTTAAAGAAGAGAAGATGCGGCTTTTGCGGGAGATATTTTTAATGAGCCCGGGGTTGGATTCTCAGGAGTGCGCCGCTTTTAAGAATAAGAATTCCTATTGGCTTAATGATTTTGTTTTATATAAAACATTAAAAAATTTCCATCAGGGCGCTGCTTGGTATGAGTGGGAGGGGAAATTTAAAAATAGAGATAAATTCAGTTTGGATAAATTTATAAAAGAACATACTCAGGAAACTGATTTCCAGGTGTGGCTGCAGTGGCAGGCCTATAAACAGTTTAAACAGGCAAGGGATTACGCAAATCGCAGGAGAATCCTAATAAAAGGAGACCTACCGATTCTAATTTCGCGTGACTCAAGCGATGCTTGGGCGCATCCGGAATTTTTCAAATTAGAATTTTCCGCTGGCGCCCCGCCGGATATGTATTGCGCGAAAGGGCAGCGCTGGGGAATGCCCACATATAATTGGGAGAGGATTGCCGCTGACGATTATAAATACCTTAAGGAAAAGCTAAAGTTTGCAGAAACCTTCTATGATATTTTAAGGATTGACCACGTGGTGGGGCTATTCCGTATCTGGAGTATTCCTTATGGGGAGCCTTTAGATAATCAAGGATTAAATGGATCCTTTGACCCAGTCCATGAATCTGAGTGGGGAACACATGGAAGGAAAATATTAGAGGTGGTGCAGGCAAGCACAGGCATGTTCCTATGCGCCGAGGATTTGGGAGTAATACCTAAGGTATGCACAGATACGTTAAGAGACTTAAAGATTCCGGGTAATGACGTTGAACGTTGGGTTAAGGATTGGAGTATCAAACACGATTTTCTTAATCCGCAAGACTACCGTAAGCTTTCCGTAACTATGCTCTCTACGCATGATACAACTAATTGGGCTGCGTGGTGGGAGAATGAAGCAGGGACTGTGGATGAGGCGCTAATTATACGTAAATGCAGCGATCATCGCCAAATAGGGTTTGAAAGAGTTAAAGATAATTTATTTGATGCAAGTCGTTCTAAACACGCTAGACTCCGCTGGAGGGAAGAAATTGATTCAGTAGATAAGCTGATTAAGGGACTGTCCTCCTGCAGGAAGCAGAACACCCGCCGCTCCGATACGGCGGGGTGCCTACATCCGTTTCAAGAGGAGACTATCCCCGCAGAGCACTTAAAAGATTTTATAGACCTGTATGAAAATAGTTACCATGAAAAAGAAAAGCTCTGGAAACATTTGGGTTTATCCGGGGCGATGCGCGAAAATTGCAATGCCGAGATTATGCAGGCGGCTTTGAAATTTGATCTAGCTGCGAATTCCCTATTTTGTATAAATACTATTTTTGATTGGCTCTATCTGGCTGGTTTATTAGATGGCGATGCCTATCAATACCGCATCAATACCCCCGGCACAGTAAGTAATAAGAACTGGTCATTAAAGATTCCCATTCCGCTCGAAGAACTAATGAAGCATAAAGTTACGGGTGAAATTAAAAAGATGGTAGCTGCCTCGGGCAGAATTTGATAGAACTGTTTAGCGGCTGCCGGGGCGTCCTTCTCGCAGCACCGCTCGTCCCGACTTTTAACAGTAGGGGAGGTTGGGGCGCAAAAATAGCCGTTGTTCTTAAGGTGTTCCTCAAGACAGGTTCCGCTAAAACCGAGGTAAACTAAGATGTCAGTCCTACAGGGCCCGGAATTTTACATTTCCAAGCGCGTCGGCAGGGCGATTATTGATTACAAAATGCTCTCCGACGGCGATAAAATTGCGGTCGCCGTATCAGGGGGCAAGGATAGCCTGACGCTACTGTGGGTTTTAAATGACCGCAAGCGCTTTGTGCCGATAAAATACGAACTTTTAGCAGTGCATATTGATTTGGGCTACCCGCGTTCCTGCGCCAAAGCTCTGGAAAAATATTTCAAAAAGATAGGAGTTAATTATCATATTGAAAAGGTAGATATCCTTAAAAAAACTAAACCCAAAGATATTTCCTGTTTCTGGTGTTCCTGGAATCGCAGAAAAGCCCTTTTTGAAACCGCTAACCGCTTTGACTGCACCAAGGTCGCTTTAGGCCACCATAAAGACGATATTGTGGAAACAATTTTGTTAAACCTATTTTTCCAGGGCGAGATTTCTGCGATGTCGCCTAAGCAAGAACTATTCAAGGGAAAAATTACCCTTATCCGGCCGCTGGCTTATGTAGAGGAGCATATGATCAAGCGTTTTGCCAAGGAGGAGGGCTTGCCTAACCAAACATGTATCTGCTCGAATTCCCTTACTTCCAAACGCACTAAAATAAAAACCATTATCAGAGAGCTTGAAAAGGCCTGTCCGGATGTAAAGACAAATATTTTCCGGAGCGTAAAAAGAATAAAAAAAGATTATTTACTTTGAAAAGATAGCGGTTAATGTTATAATAAAATCATGCTTTGGGCTATTGGTTTATTATTTTTAGTTTTATCCGTTATCATTATCATCCTCGTCTTTAAAATCTCCTCGCAAGTCAATGAGCGCCTCGCTTTAATGAGCCAATCTCTCCAGGAAGCCAATAAAATAATCTCTCAAAACTTAGGCAGCACTGCCAGCGTATTCGGCAATGTCAAGGAGCAGCTTGGCAGGCTGGAGATGACTAATAAACAGATAGTTGATATTAGTAAGGACATCTCCAGTCTTCAGGAACTTTTACGCGCGCCGAAATTCAGAGGCCAGATGGGAGAGGTGCTTTTGGAGAATCTCATCTCCTTGGTTCTGCCTAAAGATTATTACTCTACTCAATACCGTTTTAAGTCCGGGGATAGCGTGGATGCAGTTATCAGGCTCGGGGAGCGGTTAGTGCCGGTAGATGCTAAGTTTAGTTTGGAGAATTTCCAGAAATTAATTGATACGCAAGATGAGCAGTTAAAGAATTCATATCGTAAAAGATTCCTTCAGGATGTTAAGAACCGCATTGACGAAATCTCTTCAAAATATATCCTTCCTCAGGAAAATACCTATGATTTCGCGCTGATGTATATTCCTGCGGAGAATGTATATTATGAGGTTATTATTAAGGAAGACATTTTTTCTTATAGTATGTCCAAGAAGGTTATACCGGTTTCACCCAATACATTTTACGCTTATCTACAGGTAATCTGCTTCGGCTTAAAGGGGCTAAAGATAGAAGAGAATGCCAAGGTTATCTTGAAATCATTAAGTGCTTTAGGTATAGAGATAGATAAGTTCAAAGAAGAATTCGGTATTTTAGGTAACCATCTTAGCAATGCTAATACTAAGTATCTAGATAGCCAGAAGCGCTTAGATAAGGTTACGGATAAATTGGTGAATATTCAGGATACCAAGCGAATTGAAGCCAAGTAGGTAGCCCCGCGGGGTATTTAATGCCCGTGCGGCGCATGTTAAGATTATTCAAGGGTCAGGAAGCGAGGGATAAGTTTGTC
The DNA here is from genome assembly GCA_002774445.1 of Candidatus Omnitrophica bacterium CG08_land_8_20_14_0_20_41_16. Taxonomy (GTDB): domain Bacteria; phylum Omnitrophota; class Gorgyraeia; order Gygaellales; family Profunditerraquicolaceae; genus Sherwoodlollariibacterium; species Sherwoodlollariibacterium unditelluris. Next base: position 14,897 of record PEYI01000045.1, read on the forward strand.
GAAGTTACCGGCGCAGGTTAATCTTGTCATAGCTTTTAGTACCCGCAGGCACGGGGATATGTCTTTATATTATGGCGGCATATCCGAGGCCTTAAATAATCGCAGGGATTTCTTAAGTAGTTTAGGTATAGATTATCGGGATTTGGTTTGCGCAAGGCAGATTCACGGCGATAGAGTTAGATACGCAACCGAAGAAGATAAGGGGAGTGGCGCAAATTCATACGGTGGCTCAATACCCGATACCGACGCATTTATTACGGATAAGAAAAATGTTCCTATTGCTGTATTTACCGCGGATTGCTTATCCATATTTATCTATGATCCCAAGACTCCATCGATAGGATTGGTTCACGCCGGATGGCGCAGCTCTAAGAAAAAGATTGTTTCAAAGGCAATAAGCTTAATGCAGGCTAAGTTTAATACGAAACCGCAGGATTTTTATGTGGGGTTTGGTTCCAGTATCAGAGGATGCTGTTGCGAAGTATCCTCAGACTTTAAGAGTTATTTTTCTGACGGATTAACCGAAAAAAACGGACGATTCTATTTGGATTTGGCTGGTTTGAACAAAAATGAGCTTCTCACCTTAGGGTTAAAAGAAGAGAATATATTTCCGCCTCAGGATTGCACATTCTGTCATAATGATGCATTCTTTTCTTACCGCAAAGAAGGCCTTGCCTGCGGCAGGCAGATGTCGGTTATAATGCTTAAATGATCCCCGCCCTTGTTTTTGATACCTGCTCGCAGCTTGGAAGAATCAGGTCAGTAAAGATAAATGAAGGGGGTAAGTAAAATGACAAAAGTATTAGTAATTTATTATTCCCGCAGCGGAAATACCAAAAAAATGGCTGAAACAATAGCTAAGGGTATCAAGAAAGAAGGAGTGGAGGCCGATGTAAAAGATGTTAAAGATGTAAATGTAGATGAGTTATTGAAATTCAATGGCATAGTTATCGGATCTCCTACTTATTACGGGACGATGGCCGCAGAGATTAAGAAGCTTTTTGATAATTCGGTGAAATTCCATGGAAAGCTAGATGGTAAATTTGGGGCGGCATTTGCTTCCAGCGCAAACATAGCGGGAGGAAATGAAACGACAATTCTGGATATATTGAATGCGATGCTTATCCATGGTATGATTATACAAGGCGACTGCCAGGGTGATCATTACGGCCCGGTTGCTATTGGTTCCCCAGATGATCGTTCCATCAAAGAATGCTTAAGGATGGGCGCAAGGTTTGCTAAGTTAGTCAAGAAATGCGCAGTATAATTTTTATAACCGCAGGGAATAAGAAAGAGGCTCGCAGGATTGCCAGAGCCTTAATTAAGTCTAAACTTGCGGCGTGCGTTAATATTATAGCTGGGGTAGAATCTTTTTTTCGGTGGCAGGGCAAGGTTGATATGGCTAAAGAAGCCACTTTAATCATTAAATCTAAGAAAGAAAAGATGCCTGAGATTATTAAGTTAGTAAAATCAATGCATAGTTATGAGGTGCCTGAAATAATCAGTTTTCCGATAACCGCGGGGTTTAAACCTTACTTAAAATGGATAGATGAATCCTGTTAGACCTCTTTGGTATTATACATATGTTCTAAGATGTGAAAAAACAAAAACTTTTTATACTGGTGTTACAAATAATTTAGAAAGGAGAATAGGGCAACATAATAAAGGTCAAGTATGTTATACAAAGAATAAATTGCCAATTAAATTAGTTTATTTTGAAGCTTGTTTGAATAAACATGATGCTCACCGTAGAGAGCGATATCTGAAAACTACAATGGGTAAGAGATATATTAGAAATAGAATTAGCGGAGGTCTAACAGGATGAATCCCTCAGGTAGCCCGGTTGATTATATTTTTGCTTTTTTAGGCGGGGTTATGGTTAGTTTCACTCCCTGCGTCTATCCGCTTATCCCGGTGAGCGTAAGTTATATAAGCGCTAAAAGTGACTCAAGGTTTAAGGGTTTTATTTTAAGCCTCATATATGTTAGCGGCATAGCTTTTACCTATTCAATCCTCGGGTTGATTGCTTCTTTAACCGGTAAATTTTTCGGAAGTATAAGTTCTCATCCTTTAACCTATCTGGTAGTAGGCGCGATAATAGCCATCTTCGGTTTTTCTATGCTGGATTTATTTAATATACCCTTTACTACTAAAGTTAGTCCGCCTACACTAAAGAAAAGAAACTATTTTTCTATTTTTTTATTGGGGATAACTTCCGGGCTGATCGTCTCGCCCTGCCTTACGCCTGCCTTAGGCGCGATCCTTGCTTATCTGGCTACTAGAAAGAATATCGTTTACGGAATGAGTCTTTTAGCGGTTTTTGCCTATGGTATGGGTTTAGTTCTTGTTTTATCAGGGGCATTCGCAGGTATCTTGGCTAATCTGCCTAAGTCGGGGAAGTGGATGGTTTATATTAAGAGAGCAGCCGGAATATTATTAGTATTCATGGGCATCTATTTTATATACACCGGGATAAGAAGATTCTAATATGATAAAGATTAGCAGGTTTATTTTTATATTCTTGTTTTTCATTTCTTTGACTTCAAGATGTAGAGCAGCTGATAAAGTTGCTGCTATCGGAGCCTTGGAGGCAGCAGAATTTAAGCTTGGAGATCTTCAGGGTAACACTGTTTCCTTAAGCAGCTATAAAGGTAACAGCGCAGTGGTATTAATCTTCTGGACTACTTGGTGCCCGTATTGCAGGGTGGCGTTGAATTCCTTAAAAAGAGACGTCGCCTCATTAAAGGATATGGGGGTAGAGTTATTGGCGATAAATGTTGGAGAGTCTAAACTTAAGGTTAGTAATTTTGCGAGCAGCCACAGTTTAAATTTTAAAGTCCTCCTTGATGAGGATACGTATGTCGCGTATAGCTATGAGCTTTTGGGAGTCCCTACTTATTTTGTTATTAATAAGGCCGGCCGGATAGTATTTAGCGGTAACCGTTTTGCAAAAGAGGGGCTGAAAGAGCTGTTGGCGAAATAATATTAGGGACTGTCCCCGAAAAATAATTAGCAGGACTTTGTTAATTTTCGAGGCGTTGGATAAGCCTCTGGGAT
>PEYI01000002.1 GCA_002774445.1 Candidatus Omnitrophica bacterium CG08_land_8_20_14_0_20_41_16
GAACTTGGGAATTAAACCGTTCTTCTTAAATGGTTCCGGAGAATTAAATTTGCGTTTTAACCCTATATTAAAAGGTTGGCTTTTTGACAAAGAGGGCTGCTATAGTTTTAATTTTCTAAGCAGAATTAAGGTAACTTACCATAACCCTAAAAGAAGAGATACTTTTGGTAAGCATGCGGCGAAAATAATGAAGATAACTTTTAACGATAAGAACGGCTCAGCGGTTGAAATCCCCTCAGATACTATCGGCTCTCCCTACGCTAACCAGATACGCTCGCGCCAAATCAAAGAAATCGACATCTATCTGGAGTAGGTTAACCGGAAAGATCCCCCGCTTAAACACTTGAAAATTTCTTCGAAATTTTCTGCGTAAGCTCGGGATTAATTCGCGCAAATAACTTACGTTCGCTTCGCTCCGTAAGTTATGCGCTCATTAAAATCTGCGGCGGTAATAAGCGCGGATAATGTGCTGAGTATCTAAGGTAAGCATGCTGCCGCCATAAGGATCCATGACTATATTCCCTATAGGGCTATAATTTCCTTCGCCATATTGCAAGATAAACTCATCGTCCTTAGAAGGCAGATATCTAAACTCACTGGAGAAATTATGATGCCCTACGGGCTCAGTAATCCCCTGGGTCAAGCGGTCAACGTCCTGGCAACGTGAATATATGTATTTAAAGACCATACCGAATTTTGGCGTAGGCATATAAGTCAGCTCCATGCCGATATGATTCATATTATCCGAGTTTAAACTTGCTGCCTCAAACTCATTACGCGTATAATCAAAATAAATCTCCATATTTTCTAATAGCGAAACACGTAAGCCGCCTTTGAAAATATTATAAAATTCATAGGGAGCTTGAGGAAAATTACCCTGGCTACAGAGAGATGTATTGACATAGCGGTAAATATCATCGTTTTGGTAATAAGTTCCATTTAAGGTAGTATCATTTTTCAAGACATTACGCGGGAAATCAGCGTAGCCCAAGGAATAATCATTGGTGCGCTCATAGATACCGTTTAAGCTTAACCAGTCAAAAAAATCATAATTTAAGCCAATTGATCCGGTTTTTATCGTAATGTCTTCGCCGTCCTTAACTACACTGTTTAACCAGAAATCACCGGTATTACCATCAAAAATAAACGGGTCTATCCCCCCTACGGTATGAGGAAGTTTTTGATAAAGACCTAACAGTTTAGCGGTTAATTTATCCGTAACTCTTACCGAAAACTCATCACGCACCTCATTTTCAATAAATTTTCCGTTTACATTGTGCACATTGCGCATATCAAAAATATTATAGAGCCTATCATTTAAAAATGCCTCGAAACGAAAACCTAAGGTATTTCTGCCTACATCAATACCGTCTCCGATACGCGTGGCATAAAGCTCATCCCATTTTGTAGTAGGCTTGGTAAGTCCGACATAATAATATTCCGCCGGCCTACGAAAATGTATATGCCTTGACCAGAATGTATCCTGACGGGTATTATGAAAGTTAGAAAGCGCGGAATCAAAACCGCTGTCCATATGCGCGCCGAAAAACCTTGTCTTTATAAGAAATGACTCGTCATTATCCGGCTTAATATCATCGTAACCGTATTTTAAATCCATGATACTTTTTTGCGGATAGCGCGAAATAAAAGAAAAATAATAGGCATTACCCCGAGACTTTGTTTCATAGTCAGAGTTATTCATATCGTAAAAAGATTTAGAAGTTAAAACTTCTGCCTGTGCTTTTAAACCGTCGACAATCTCATAGCCTAAATCTAATCCGCCAACAAAATTTTGGCTATCTAATTTTTGCGGGTCAATTTTAAATCCGAAACGGCTAGTAAATGTACCTCCGAGCATAAAATTCTCCGTAAAATAATGTTTGAGCCGGCTGGCGGCAATAACGTTATCTAGCTCGCCATAATCTTGCCAGAGATGCTTAGGGGTAGCAACTGTGGTATCAAATGAGGTCTCTTCCTGCGGTGAGAAATTAAAAGAAAAACCTCTCAATGCGGTCAAATACGCTCCGCTACTATCTTTAGAAAGAAAAGAAAGCGAATCATCCCAGTAACCTTTGGTAAAACTTGGTGCGGGCGTACCAGCAGAACGATAGGTCCCCGGCAGGTATCTTCGCAGCCACGGGCTATCTTGCCACCAGATATGGTGGTTAGTTATACCCATTGGGTCATCAGAAGAATAAGCCTGATCCTGATAGCCAAAAGGAAAAACCCGGAACTTAATCTGGTCATTAGTATAATCTAACCATAACTCACGTAAAGGCTGGAATTCACGGTAGATCTTCATTGCCGGAATATTAAAACCATTTATAGTCGCAGGATTAGTTTTACCATCTTCTACCTTTAGTTCGGGTAAATTTATAGTAGCGCCTGATGCTGAGTAAACAGTATGGTTTAATGTATACTCAGTATTAGACCAATAATACAACTGTAGGTCAGCAGAATCAGTGCCCTTCAAAACTGTAATTTTATTACTTTTTCCGGTAAAGCTCCAAGGATCAACTGTAACATTGGTATGAAAATTAAACCCATCCTTGTTTTCAGTATCCACATTTACCCTTAAAGAATCATAAATCCTGGGATCATATGTATTAAACCCGCGATTAAAACCGTCAAAGGAAGTCAGACGCCAGCTTTTATATTTTTCATTCAAATCAAAGTTAGCCCTCTTCCAGATAAAATCATCGGGCGCAATTCCAAAACTAAGCTGTGTCTCTCCGGTTATCTTTAATGGCCCAAGCTTAATTCCCCTTTCGCTTTCTTTTTCTTTCCTATCTTCACTGCATTTAAGCTTATCTATTGCCTGATTCATCGCCTGCTCTTTGGTAAGCTTAGGGGTGGGTACTGTATTAATGGCTTCTACGTTTAAAGAAGGATTTGATTCTTCGTTTAACGCTAAGGGATTAATGCGGTTATCTTCTGGTATAGACTGCCGGAATATCTTATCCACATACTCTTTGGCCCTTTTATTATCCGGCTCAACAAGCAATGCCTTGTTAAACTCAGAAAGCGCGTCGTCGTATTTACCAAGGTTATATAAGGTAACACCTAACTCACACAAATATTCCGTTGCCTGGGAAGCGGCGAAAGAAAATTCTGTGGAAAATGGTAAAAAAACGACGAGGGACAGCAGTATAAAGATAAAATATCTTTTACTCATAATTATTTTTAATTATATATGAGTTTTGTCCCTTGTCAATAAAATTATTCGAGATTATGGCAAATGAGATATCAGATATAACCTATTGGGAATGCTTATGTTAGGTAAGTTAAGCCACGCTTTGCGGGACACTTAGCAAATCAATCCTTAAGGAGTGCATAAAAACAATCAAAAAAAGCCTGCCTTGATTGACAGCGCAGATGCTTCCTTTAATCTTGCAGAAAAACCGCTCCTTCTGTTCTTTTGAATTATGCTCCTTAAGAACATACAGGCTGGGCGCGGGTTTATCTATTCTCTCGTTTTTAACTTCCTTGGCCATACAGACAAAATGCCGGCGAATAATACTGCGTATTCCTTCCTTATCGGTAATTTCAGAGCTGGCAATTACCTTTCTTCTGCGGTCGTTAGATGTTAGATTCTTAAACAATAAATCGCGCATTTTAAAAAACCTCAAGTCTAAGCCGGATTACCCCAATGGTTCCTTTTATTTACATTGATCCGGATAATCCGGCTACCCCCTGTGGCTGGTGGGGAAAAATATTTTTCTCATGCTCAAGATAAAGTATAGATTAGAAAAAGAGAGGTTTCAAGGCAATAACGCCTTAAAAAGAAAGCGGTTGCTTTATTTCCTAAAGCTAATGCGGTTCTCCTTGCCTTCAAGGAGCCTTTTGATGTTGGATTTGTGGCGCAGAATAATGAATATGGATAACAAGATACCCGCTAATACTACCATAGCAGATTGCCGGAATAGTATTGTAAATAAAGGGAAACTTAGTGCGGCTAATATTGAAGACAAAGAAATAATCCTTAGCGCAAGAAAGCTTGCAAACCAGACTAATGCAGTAAAACCTAAAACAATATTTAATCCGGGTATTTTAAGAGTAAGGCCTAAGAGTACGCCTAAAGTCGTAGCTACTCCCTTACCACCTTTGAACTTTAAGAATATCGTCCAATTATGCCCGCATATACAACTTAACCCTATGATAATAAACAGGTTTTGCGCCTGCGTTAAACTAAACTGCTTTACTAAAAAATCACCAAGAAGAATTACCGGAAGAAAACCCTTTAATATATCTAAGACTAAAATAGCCATTCCCCATCCCTTGCCTAAAAGCCTTAAGGCATTGGTGGCCCCGACATTACCTGAGCCAAACTTACGAATATCTGCGCCTTTTATAACCCAGCCAAAAATATAGGCAGTAGGAATTGAACCGATAAAATAACTAATAATTATTGCGAGAATTATCCAAAGCATACAAGACCTTAAACCCCCTATTTATATAAATCACTCCTGAGAGAACTGTAAAAATGACCGCTGGCCACCAGAATATAAAAGCATACTTCAATTGCAAAAGCACCGCGATAACCGCCAACATCTGAAAGGCAGTAGAAAACTTGCCCCACTTAATAGAAACTATATTAATATTTTGTTTTACTATATAAATTACTATCGTTCCCAATATAATAAGCACGTCACGGCTAATCACGACTAAAGTAACCCAAAGAGGAAACTTAAATGTTAAGGCATTATTAATAGTTAAACAAATAAAAGCGCTCATCAAAAGTAATTTATCTCCCAAGGGATCTAAAACCAAACCTGCCTTAGACTGTTGCTTGGATTTTCTGGCCATATAGCCATCTGCGGCATCAGAGACGGCAGCTAAGATAAAAATACTGAGAGCCCAAAACCTTAAAAAATTCCTTTCCTGCGAGTAATACGCCATGCTGGCTATAAAAAATGGCACGCTTAATATTCTAAAGGTGGAGATTTTATTCGCGATGTTCATCCTGTTACAAACCTCCTAATTTATCCCGTTACACAATAGTTTGTAACAGGATTCACTTGATTATCCTTATGCGCTGAGGCGGCCAATAGATAACTACTGCTTCGCCTAAAATGTTATCCTTAGGGACAAATCCCCAATAACGGCTGTCTTTAGATGAACCGGAATTATCCCCTAAAACAAAAAAACTATTCTCCGGCACAACTATTTTTTCACCCTCTTTGGCAAAATCACCCCGGTTATAATAATAGCGCTGATTAAAAACCGGGCCTAATAAAGGTTTGTTATTTACATATATGGTTCCGCTTTCAATTTCAACTGTATCACCCGGAAGGCCGACTAACCTTTTAATAAAATCCTTTTTTATATCTTCGGGATAAATAAAGACAATAACATCCCCCCGTTTTGGTTTCCTTAAAGCCGGAAGCCTAAAGTTGGTAAAAGGGACCTTAGCCCCATAGATAAATTTGCTTACCAATATTAAATCCCCCTCCAATAGTGTCGGCCGCATTGAACCGGAAGGAATCTTGAATGCCTGAATCACAAATGGCCTGATAATACAAAAGGCCAAAAATGCCGCGAAGGCCGCTGCCTCAATCCATTCTCTAATGGCTGACTTAAATTTTGCCCCTTTCATATCTTTAATACCTCCAAAAATGCTTCTTGTGGGATTTCTACTTTTCCGAATTGCTTGAGTCTTTTCTTCCCCCTTTTCTGAATATCCCAAAGCTTGCGTTTGCGAGTAATATCGCCTCCGGAACATTTGCTCGTGGCATGTTTGCCCATAGGCCGCACTTTTTCAGAAGCTAAAATCTGATTTCCTACTGCTGCTTGTATAGATATCTCAAATAACTGCCGAGGAATTAGCTCTTTTAACTTAGATACAAGTGTGCGCGCGCGGGCATAAGCTTTTTCTTTATACATTAACGAGGAAAAAGCATCACATAACTGGCTATTTAAAATGATATCTAACTTTACTAACTTTGTAGGCAGATAATCCTTAAATTCATAATCTAAAGAGCCATACCCACGGGTGAGCGATTTTATACGGTCATAAAAATCCACGATAATTTCAGAAAGCGGAATCTGAAAGGTGAGTTTTACCTTATCCTCGCTTAAATACTCCTTAGATTGAAATACCCCTCTCCTGGATTTTGTAAAATCACAGACTACCTCAATTGCCTCAACCGGGATAATCATCAATAGGCTTACGTAAGGCTCTTGGGCCTCCTCTATATCTGAAGATTCGGGCAGCTTAACCGGAGTATCTACCTCAATAATCTCGCCGTCTTTCTTTATAACCCGATAAACAACATTGGGGACAGTAAGAATCAGGTTTAAATTATATTCGCGTTCTAATCGCTCCTCTATTATTTCCATATGCAGGAGCCCTAAGAATCCACAGCGAAAACCCGACCCAAATGATTGCGAGTTCTCCGGCTCAAAGACAAATGATGCGTCAGACAGCCTTAATTTATCTATAGCGTCGCGTAAGTTAGTAAAATCCCCGGGGTTAACCGGGTATATACCGCAGAAGACCAGAGGCCTTGGCTGGCGATATCCGGGGAAAACATCTACGCAGGGATTTTTTACATCGGTTATGGTATCTCCGATAATTATCCCCCTTGGTTCGCGGATGTTAGCGGTAAAATACCCTACCTCGCCGCAAGACAAAGAATTTACCACGGAGTATTTCAAATCCTTAAACACCCCCAACTCCTCAATCTTATAAATTGCGCCTGAGTGCATCATCTTAAGTTGGGTATTAACAGTTATACTGCCATCAACTACCTTGCAAAAAATCACAACTCCCTTATAAGGATCAAAACGACAATCAAAAACAAGCGCCTTTAAGGGATTAGTAATTTCACCGCTTGGCGCGGGAATAACCTGGATTACCCTCTCTAGGATATCCTTAATCCCTATGCCTTCTTTTGCCGAAGCTAAAATTATATCTTCTTCCTTAAAACCTAAAACACTGACAATTTGTTTTTTAACCTTTGGTAAATCTATGGCGGTTAAATCAACTTTATTAATTACCGGTATGATCTCTAAATCATTCTCCATAGCCAGATAATAGTTTGCTACTGTCTGGGCCTCTATCCCCTGCCCGGCATCTATCAATAATACTGCCCCTTCGCAGGCAGCCAGGGACTTAGATACTTCATAAGTAAAATCAACATGGCCCGGAGTATCGATTAAGTTTAAGAGATAATCTTTACCGTCTTTGGCATGATAAGCCAACCTTACCATAGAAGCTTTGATAGTAATCCCACGCTCGCGCTCTAAGTCCATATCATCAAGAAGCTGACTGCCCTTATGCCTCTTATCCACCGCGCCGGTCAACTCCAATATGCGGTCAGCAAGGGTAGATTTTCCGTGGTCTATATGCGCAATGATAGAAAAATTGCGGATTAAGGATTTATCCATTAAGGTTATTCTAACTTTATAGCGAATCCAGTATTTTACTAACTACTTCTTCTATAGTCATATCCGTTGTATCTACATAAATAGCATCATCCGCTTTTTTTAAAGGAGCGAATTCGCGGTTTGAATCAATCTTATCCCGGTTAGATAGGTCATCCTCTACCGCGTCTACAGTTACATTCTGGCCTAATCCCTTTAATTCCTTATAACGGCGCTTGACCCGTTCCTTTAAGCCGGCATCAATATAGAATTTCTTCTCGGCATCGGGAAAAACTACCGTTCCTATATCCCTGCCATCTAAAACAACCTTTCCCTTGATTCCAAGTTCTCTCTGGAGCTTAAGCATAACCTGACGCACGCCCTTAATCTTGGCTACATCTGAGACTAATTTTGTAATACGGGATTGACGAATATCTAAGCTGACATCAATTCCGTCCAATAATATTTTTATCTGCCCATCAGGATTATTTATAAAGCTGATTATACTTTTAGAAGCCAAATCAGTAATCTTTTTGGTGTCAGCTATATCTATGCCCTCTTCTAATACCTTAAAAGTCAACGCCCGATACATCGCGCCGGTATCAAGATAAAGATAACCTAAGCTCTTGGCAACTAACTTAGCGACAGTGCTTTTACCCGCGCCGGCCGGGCCGTCAATGGCAATAATCATTCTAAGGCTTCTCTTATTTTCTTGGATTGTAAAAGAATTTTCTCTAACGCCTTGGCGTTACTATTTTTTATTGCGGATTTTATCTTTGCTAAATTATTTTCAAACGACTCAATCGCTTTCAATACATTTTTTCTATTGGTTAAGAAGATACCTCTCCAGAGCAGCGCATCTGATGCGGCAATACGCGTTGTATCTTTTAGGCCGCCTGAGGCAAACCTCAAAGAATCACGGGGAATACTATTGATGAGCACAGAGGCGATTATATGCGGAAGATGGCTGACAAAAGAGAGAATGCTATCGTGAATTTTAGGAGTTAAGATAATAGTTTTAGCCCCCAACCCCTTCCATAGTTCTCTCATCTTTTTAAGAGCCAGAAAAGATGTCTCTTTGGTAGGGGTAAGTATGCATAAAGAATCTTCAAAAAGACACGGACGGGCATTAACAATACCCCGCTTTTCCAATCCGGCTAAGGGATGAGACCCTATATAGTTGATAAATGTTTTTTCTAAACAATTAACAATTTTTTCTTTAGTGCTTCCCACATCAGTAACAATGCAGCCTTTATCTATGTATTTAAGGATCCTTTTTTTTAGGGTAAGGATAGCATCCACGGGTATCGCTATAATCAGAAGATCCGCGCCTTTAATAATTTTAAAAGAAACAGACCCTTGATCTATAACCTTCATTTTGAGAGCTAAAAAGACGCTTTTTTTATGCCGGCTTACTCCTACAACTTCACGAGCAAGCTTTTTTTTCTTTATACCTAAGGCAATAGATCCGCCGATTAAACCCGTGCCAATAACAGCAACTTTATTAAATAAAGGCATCAAATCTCTCTCTCTACTGATTTAGCCAGCCCTTTTAATTCATACATAAGATTAGCGAAATTAGAAGGTATGAGCGACTGAGCTCCGTCAGAGAGTGCATCCTCTGGGGAAGTATGCACTTCAATGAGCAAACCATCTGCCCCGATGGCAACGCCTGCCTTTGCCAATGGGCCGACTAATCCCCATTTGCCGGCGGCGTGAGACGGGTCAACGATAACCGGTAAATGCGAAAGCTGTTTTATAACCGGAACCGCGCTAATATCTAAGGTATTGCGCGTTGAATCCTCAAACGTCCTGATACCGCGCTCGCAAAGAATTACGTTAAAATTACCCCCCGATAATATATATTCTGCCGACATTAACAATTCCTTAACCGTAGCGGCCGGCCCCCTCTTTAAAACCACCGGTTTCTTAGTCAGCCCGACTTCTTTTAATAAATTAAAATTCTGCATATTGCGCGCGCCAATCTGCACAACATCAACATAGTTAGTTACTATCTCTACGTCCCTAGTATCCATAACTTCACTCACCGTAACTAAACCCAGCTCCGCGCCTACTTTTTTTAAAATCTTAAGCCCCGCTTCGCCTAGGCCCTGAAAGCTATAAGGAGAAGTGCGCGGCTTAAATGCCCCGCCGCGTAAAACGAGAGCGCCTGCCTTCTTAACCGAAAGGCCAATCGCGCGTAAAATACCTTCGCTCTCAATCGCGCAAGGCCCGGCCATAACTACTACTTTCTTTCCTCCGATTTTAACACCATGGCCTAAATCAATAACCGAATTCTCCTTCTTAAACTCGCGCGATACGAGTTTATAAGGAGCTAAGACTGGTATAACCTTCTCTACCCCGGGAAATACTTCAAGAGGCGTAACACGCAAAACATCTTCAGGCCCGATAACGCCAATGATAGTCCGCTCGGTCCCCTTAGATACATACGGATTAAGCCCCAGTTTTTTTACTTTATCAACTATGTGATTTATTTGCTCTTCAGTTGCATCCGGCCTTAGTACTATTATCATAATATGCTCCTGTTTGATTTTAGGTCTCAGGTTATAGGTTATAGGTTAAATTTACCTAACACCTATGACCTAACGCCTAACACCTTTCTTAGAACCTTAATGAATCTTTCATTTTCTTTTTTTGTTCCTATGGTAACACGTATAAAATTCTTTAAGCCATACTGGCGCATATCACGCACAATTACTCCATCATTAAGCATCTCCTTAAATACAGAAACACAATCCCTATTAACATCAATAAGTATAAAATTAGCGACGGAAGGAATATAGGCTATGCCTAATTGGCCAAGGCTTTCATAAAGATACTTTTTGCCGTCCAAAATGAGCCTGCGGGTCTTATTAAAGAATTTCTTATCGTCAAGCGCGGCTGCGGCTGCGGCCTGCGCCAAAGAATTAACATTGAATGGCTGTCTTGCCCTCTCTAAATAAGATATAAGTTCGGGGTTACCTAAGGCATACCCTATCCTTAGGCCTGCCAAGCCATAAGCCTTAGAGAAGGTTTTAAGGACTAACACATTTCTCCTCTTAATATAACTTAAGCTATTAGGAAAATCATCAACATCAACAAACGCATCATATGCCTCATCTAAAACTACCAAGAAACCTTCCGGCAGCCCCTTAAAGAACTCTTCCATCTCATACTTTGTAACATAAGTGCCTGTAGGATTATTGGGATTAGCGATAAAAACCAACTTAGTCCTTTCATTAATTTTTCCCTTAATCGCGCCAAGGTCATATTTAAAGTATCTTAAAGGAACAGTAACCACCGCGCGATTCTTAACAGACGATATAATCTTATACTCTAAAAAAGTAGAATCAGCGGTAATAACATGCTCGTCATCTTCCACGAAGGCCTTTATAATTATCTCTATCAATTCATCCGAACCATTGCCTAACGCGATGTTTAACGGCTTGAGATTAAAAAACTTAGCAAGTTTTTTCTTTAAATAAAACCCGTTAGAATCCGGATAGCGGTTTACGGATGAGAGGCTTTTACGCACTGCCTCAATCGCCTTGGGGCTTGGGCCTAAGGGGTTCTCATTTGAAGCAATCTTTATCACTTCCTTAAGGCCTAACTTGCGTTTAATCTCTTCTATCGGACAGCCTGCTTCATAAGGATTAATCTTTAACAGGTGTTTTCTTACTAAGCTCATATCTTTATTCTTCTATCGGGTATGACCCCAATATCTTTAAAAATTTGCATTTATTCTCTAATTCTAGAAGTGCCTTGGCTACCCCAGGTTCATCTTTATGTCCTTTCAAGTCAACAAAGAAATAATAATCCCACGCCTTCTTTTTTGAAGGCCGGGACTCAATCTTGGTCAAGTTAATCTTATTCTTTTTAAAAGGCATAAGCATATCATGCAGGGCGCCAACCCTATCCTTGATTGAGAATAAAATTGATGTCTTATCATGCCCGGTCTTTCCGGCGCTAATCTTGCCGATAACAAAGAAACGGGTAATATTATTCGGCGAGTCTTCAATATGACTGGCGGCTACTCTTAATTTGTAGGCCTCTGCCGCTAAGAGCGAGGCAATACAAGCGCTGTTTTTTTCTTTTGAGGCTGCCTCGGCTGCGCGGGTAGTGCTAGAAACTTCAACCTGCTCGGCGGATGGAAAATTTTCCTTAAGCCATCCGCGGCACTGGCCAAAAACATTCGGATTAGAGTAAATCTTTTTAATTTTACCCTTAGCGCAATTGCTCAAAAGATTATGTGTTACCTCCAGAATTATTTGGGAACAAATCTTTAAGTCCGAGTCTACGAGTACGTCTAAAGTATAAGTTACAGCGCCTTCAATCGAATTCTCTATAGGCACAACACCATAATCCGCTGACCCTCTTTCTACTTCTAAGAAAACATCGGCAATGCTTGCGCAGGAGGCATATCCAACTTGCGAACCGAATTTTTTCAAAGCGGCTAAATTGCTAAAGGATGCCTCTGGCCCCATATAGGCAATCCTTAAGGATTTCTCCAATTGAAGGCTGCTTGACATTATCTGGCGGTATATTTCTTTAAGCGCCTCCTTATTCAGGGGCCCATGAGTAAACGAAGAAATCCTCCTTAATATCTGGCTTTCCCGCTCAGGAACATAAATATTCTTTCCGCTTTTGCGTTTTTCCTTAGCGATGTTTAAAATAATCCGAGTCCGGCTATTTAATAATTTTACTATTTTTCTATCTAAGGCATCTATTTTATCGCGTAATGTTTTTAGGCCCATTATCTCCCTCCGCTAAATTTTGTTCCTCCGATACCAGATCAACTAATTCTTTTTTCTCTGCTAAGGCAGAAAACTCCTTAATTCGGGGCAAATCTTGCAGCGACTTAAGCCCAAAATACTCGAGAAACTGCCGAGTTGTCCCATAGACATACGGATTGCCGGGGGTTTTTTTTCTACCGCAGATACGGACTAAATTCTTACCCAGCAAGTTCTTCATTATACCATCAACATTAACGTTTCTTAATAATTCTATTTCTGATCTGGTTAAAGGCTGTTTATACGCAATAATTGCTAAAGTCTCTAAAGCCGGCTTAGATAATCTTTCGATGTTACGGTCTTTAAAGAGTTTCTTTAGGAATGGAGCAAAACTTGACGCGGTAATCATCTGGAAGCCTCCGGCAATCTCAATAATACGCATGCCCCGATTAGCCTGCTCATATTCTACCTTTAGCTCTTCAATGAGCCTTGAGGCCTCTTGCGCTGAAAGATTATCCAAAATATCCCTTATCTTTTCCAAAGTCAAAGGCTTCTCGCTTGCGAAAAGCAAAGCCTCCATTACGGATTTACGATTGTCTTCCATTATTTAACTTTTTTCTGCTTATACACTAAATTTAACAATTCTTCCGTAGTCTGTATATCGGGAGATAAATCTAGCGCCCTTTTAATCATGCTTAAAGCCTCGTGTTTCTTATACTCTAATTGCACAAGCACGGCCAAGGCTTCTTCACTTATACCCTTAGCCTTAACCGAACTTTCTTTTTGCCTTAAGCTATCCTGAATCAAGCCAAACCTGCCTATTTTATTCTGCAGCTTGGCAATAATTTCACGCGCCCTCTGCTCTCCGATACCGGGAAGCGATTTTAGGTAAACCAAATCTGCCTCGTCTATCGCCCGGGCAATCTCGGATATTGGTTTATTCAACGCCCTTAATGCCGCGCGCGGCCCGATACCCGATACAGTAATAAAAATCTCAAAGAAACCCTTCTCAATATCATTTAAGAAACCTATTAGAACCGGTATGCTCTTGGCGGAATCAGACTGAAGATAATGAAATGTCTTAAGGCTAATTTTCCCATCTGCCCCTATCGCCTCGTCTATACGCTGCATAACGGTTGCGGGAATTAAAACCTGATAGGATATACCATTAACATCCAATATTAAATAATTACTTCCTTTTTCAACTAACTTACCAGAAATCCCTGAGATCATCTCTTAATCCTCGCTATATAGCTATGCGCTATAGCTAAAGCCAAGGCATCGGTTACGTCTGTATATTTAGGCAAATTATTAAGCTTAAATATCCCCGCTACCATCCTCTTGACCTGAAGTTTAGAAGCCAAACCCTGCCCAGTCACTGCCTTTTTAACCCGTGTGGCTGCGTATTCAACTAATGGTATATTTTTGATAGCAGAAGCCAAGCATATTACCCCACGCGCCTGTCCCAAAATATAGGCCGTCGTAGGATGACGATAATGCGCGTATATTTTCTCCAATACCAAGACATCCGGGTTAGTGTCAGATATTAGCTTGATTATCCCGGTATATATTTTCTTTAAACGACTGTTTATAGCATCTTCGGCCTTTGTAGAAATTATCCCTGCCTCAATCAAAGAAAATTTATTATCTTTAGCGTAAATTACGCCGTAGCCGGTGATAGTTAAAGCCGGGTCAACCCCTAATATCTTCACCCCGTTACAAACCTCCTAATTTATCCCGTTACACAATAGTTTGTAATGGGGCTCATTCGTTTTCCGCGGCTATTTTTTCCATTATCTCATCAGGTATGTCAAAATTGGCATACACCTGCTGCACATCATCATGCCCTTCCAGGGCATCAATTAAACTCAAAAGCTGCTTGGCATCGCTGCCGGTTACTTTTATTGTTGAAGAAGGAACCATGGTAACTTCGGCATCCTGAACCTTAATCCCCTTGGCTTCAATTGCCTGCTTTACTTTCTCAAAATTCTGCGGGGCGCAAAAAACTTCATAATTCTTTTCATCCGATTTCATATCCTCAGCCCCGGAATCTAAAACAGTATTCATAAGCTCATCCTCTTTAGCTTGAGACTTTTCAATCAGAAAATAACCTTTCATGGTGAACATCCAACTCACAGCGCCCGTCCCGGCAAAACTACCACCCTTCTTAGACATAATATTACGAATCTCAGCGCTGGTGCGGTTTTTATTATCCGTAAGCACCTCAATCATCATCGCTACTCCACCCGGGCCATAGCCTTCATACATCGCCGTCTCGTAAACTACTCCGGGTATTTCGCCTGTCCCGCGCTTAATCGCCATCTTCACATTATCCGAAGGCATATTTGCTTCCTTAGCCTTCTGCATTATTGCGCGCAGGCGGGGATTGGTATCGGGATTACCGCCTTCACGGGCGATAATCGTAATTTCCTTAATAATTTTCGTGAAGGTTGCGCCCCTCTTGACATCAGCTATACCCTTCTTACCCTTATTCGTCTTCCACTTAGAATGACCAGACATCTGTTACCTCCTCTATTGGGGACGCTCCCCAAGGTACCACTCTACTTTTAAAAAATAACTATTTTTTCTATTTTTTGCTAATTTTCAGCCAAAATTCACTGGGGAGTGTCCCTTTCGGGAGCGTCCCCAAAACAACAAAACAACTTAAACATTTAAAAAGACAGGCGGAATAAGCCGGGTTCTGTAACCACAAACTACACGGATAATTTCTTTAATTAGTGGAATCTGTGTTATATCCGTGAAATCCGTGGTTGTGGCCATTCCTCTCGACCCCGGCGTAACGCTGGGGCTCTAGCAGCTTAATACCCTCCCGCCGTATTCGGACGGATCACCCTTATTTTTATCCTTTTATCAAGAAAATCGCCTTCGACAATAACTTACTGCGATTTTCGTAGTGGGTAGTTTATACTTCCCTATACCCCAAGAATAAAATAGGCGGGACTATTCGCCTTGCTCCGCGTAGAGATTGCCGCGTTTCATCTCGTAGCCGAAGGCTACGAGATGATCCTGAGCCCCGCCAAGGCGGGGCGAAGGATCTTCTCATAACCATTCGCCTGTGCTCGTCTCTGTGGCTCTCCCGCCAAAATACTTGGCGGGATCCGCCACGCCTTGTGGCGGATATCCTCATCCAGCTTACGCCAGACGGGTAGGAGATTATCCTACTACGTTATCCTTCGGAGCCCGGACTTTCCTCCCTTGACATTTTTGATGTCAAGGGTGGCCACATTCCACCTGCCCTGTTAGATGAACTTTTAGCCTAACGGGACATGCCCCATCTAACGGGGCCTGTCCTATTTCAAAAGAACTCTTTTCCTTAATTCCTTCTTTATTGCCTGCGTTGCTAACTTATCCGCGCCTTGGTTTTCCTCGCGGGAAATGTTATCAATAGAAACATCTTTAAATCCTGATAATAAATGCACTGCCTGATTATAAAGCCCAACTATATTAGCATTTTTAACTTTATATATTTTATTTAACTGCCGGGCAAGGAGTTGGCTATCTGTCTTTACTTTTATACACTCCGCCTTTAAAATCAGCGCCTCCTGTAATGCGTAAATCAATGCCATATACTCGGCGACATTATTTGTAGCATTGCCAATATAATTTGACATATTCCTGACTATTCCGCCTCCAGAACAGATAACTACCCCTATACCGCTTGGACCGGGATTACCTTTAGATGCCCCATCAATATAAATTTCTAACTTCTTCACCCCGCGCCTTCCTTCATCTATTATCCCGCTTCCCTAAAAATGTTAAATCATGAATCTTCTAGAAGGCGCGGGGTTCATTGATATATAGCATCCTATTGCAAACCTCACAGGTAATTATATGCTCATACATTTTAATTAGATTTATTACCTGAGGCGGAACAAACATATTGCATCCTCCGCAGGAATTTCCTTTCACCGTAACTATAGCTAACCCGTCACGGTTTAAAAGTATCTTTTCGTACTGCGCTAAAATATTAGGGTTAATATCCGGCGTAACCTGCTTTCTTATAGCCTCAAGCTGACTCAATCGATCATCTATCTCCTTAATTATAACCTCAATTTTATTTTTTTCTGCCAAAAATACCCTTTCTTCATCTTTAATCTTAATCCTTTCTTTATCTATCTCAATCTTTAGGTTATCTATTTGCTCAAATAATTCCAGTACCTTATCTTCAATAATCGAGGCATCAGCTCTAGAATCCTGTATTTGTTGCAACATTATCTGGTATTCTTTGTTTGTCTTAAGCGAATAAAGCTGGCTCTGTAATTTAGTAGTCGCTGCCTCTTTTGAGGCCAACTCTAATTCTTTATCCTTTTTTTGCTTGGTAAGGCCTAAAGAGTTCTCCTCTAATTCTGCCAGATGCGCCTTTTTAGCCTCAAAAGAACTCTCAATTATTTTGATCTCCATGGGCTTAGAGGATTTTTCAGAACGCAAACCATATATCTCACTGTCTATTGTCTGTAACCTGATTAAATTTCCTAATTGTGATTTAAGGTCAATCGCGAGCAACTTTAACTCCTCTTTTTAATGATGGGCTCGTAAAGCCGCTTCGCGGCCACGAGCCTAACCACGTGATAAATTTGCCTAGTTAATTAACAAACGGCAAATTTATTTTACGTGGTGGGCGCAGAAGGATTCGGACCCTCGGCCTCCACAATGTGAATGTGGCGCTCTAACCAGCTGAGCCATGCGCCCGTTATGCCTCTTTTTGGTCGTCGGTTCTCACCGACTGTGCCTATTAATTTTATACACTGGGCCCAGGAGGATTCGGACCCCCGACCAAGTGATTATGAGTCACCTGCTCTGACCAGCTGAGCTATGGGCCCTAATGAGTTACGAAAATGACACTTTATCGTCGGTCACCTGTACTACTATTTGTATCCAACTTTTAGCTTTAAAGTGTAAAAAATTAGTTCATTTTCTTAAGAATTCACTACATTTTCACTACAATATTTGACCGACCTTAAGAAAAGAAATTATAGCATATTTTTTTTAGTATACAAAGGGAATTCTTTTACAATAAAAAACAGGGCTATAACCTATTAATAAATGCAGGAAATTGAAAAATCTAACGGGAAAATTTAATTGACTTTATTGAGTTAAGTGCTACTTTATAACCATGAGTAAAGAAAGGGCTATTGTATTTGTTGATGGTAATAATCTCTATAGAGGCTCAAAAGATTGTTATGGAATTGAACGTTTAAACCTGGGGCCTTTCTGTGCTAACTTAGTTCAGGATAGGGATCTTGTAGCCATATATTATGCCGATGCTAATTTTATCCGTGAACAAGGCCCTGATAACTATGATAAACAGCAAACCTACTTCTCCTATATAAGAAAAATTAAGGGGTTAATTTTCCGTAGAGGATACTTTAATCCAAGAACAAGACCGCCTACAGAAAAATTATCGGACGTATACTTGGCAACAGATATGGTAGATCTATGCTACAAGGACGAGTTTAATATTGCCTATGTTGTATCTGGGATAGTGACTTAGCTCCTGCTATAGATATCGTGGTAAAACAAGGAAAGAGAGTAATGAATGTTTATTTTGACACAAGAAATAGGAATTCCTATGGCCTTCGCGGACACTGTAGTTCCTTTAAAAATATTACAAAAAGCTTAGCAGACCAATATAAGTGGATCCCTCCTGAACCATCCCCATAAAAAAACCGGAACCTCGCGGCTCCGGAGACCTTGTATCGACTGATACAAGGTTGGTTGATCTACAATCTTGGCAATTTAAGTATAACTTTTTTTACATAAAAAATCAAGGTTGTCAAGTGTTTTTTATGAAATCTCTGAAAAAGTCTTTATTTATGATTACACAGATT
>PEYI01000071.1:0-16977 GCA_002774445.1 Candidatus Omnitrophica bacterium CG08_land_8_20_14_0_20_41_16
ATCAAAGAACAAAACTATCGCTGAAACCTTAAAAATAAAATCCCAGAGGCTTATCCAACGCCTCGAAAATTAACAAAGTCCTGCATTTAGTTAACATTGCATTTTTACTATACCCGAAAATAAACCGAAAGTCAAGGTTTTTTGTTCTTTTGAACCTGTCTGTCGTGTTACTCGCGGGAGATTTTGAGAATTTTGTATTTTAGGATTCCGGCGGGAATTTTAATCTCAACTACTTCGTTTAATTTATGATTTAGAAGCCCGCTTCCGATAGGCGAGGTGATGGAAATCTTACCACTCTCATAATCCGCCTCCATCTCTGAAACGAGCATATATTCCAACTCCTCTTGGTTAGTTAAATCTTTTAGCCTTACGGTTGCGCCTATCAATACTTCATCCGCGGGAATATTGGCATCAAGTATTTTAGCAGAGGCTAACTTCTCTTCTAATTCGGCGATTTTCTTTTCATTTAGGCCCTGCGCCTCTTTTGCCGCATCATACTCCGCGTTCTCGGAGATATCGCCATGGCCGCGCGCCTCGCCTATAGCCTTAGAAAACTGACGGCGCTTCACCGTCTTTAAATATTCCAGCTTCTCTAATAATTTCTGATGCCCTGACTGAGTTAAATATATATCGCTCATGGATTATATCCGGACTTATTTAGACTTAATCGCTACCACCTTAATAAAATCCGCGGCATCTTCAATCTTATCCGTAACGCCTTCTAAGTATTCGGCTAACTCATAAGACAATAAAAGGCTGGTTGGCTCAAGCTTGGCATGTATGATAGACTCAATTAGCAATTTCTTCTGGTCATCAGCCTGATGTTCAATTTCATCAACATTCTGACAATCAGCTAGGGCTTTTTTCAAGTCATTTTTAGTCAGTGATTCAATGGCCTCCTTGAGTTTAGAGATAGAACTACATATTAGCTCTGTCGCGCTTGCAATATTCTTTAAGACAGTATCCGGCAGCTTATACTCAATATACCCTAAAATCCTAGCTGCGCCATTAGTCCAATCCGCTATTTTATCTAAGGTTCTTACAAAATGCATCAGGTCTTCCTTGTCCGGCGGGAGAAGTATACCCTCGGAGAGTTCGCTAATCATCTTAGAGCGTAAGATATCTGCCGCGTGTTCGCTCTTTCTTACATTCTCAATTGACGCTGTCTTGGCATTCAAGTCTCCCTCTATAAACGCCTTTACTGCCTCGGAAAAATAAGTAACGGTCTTATAAGTCTCCTCCACGTGTTTCTTGGCATCTTCAATTATTGACTCCTCCTCTGCCATCCCCAACCAGCCCAAGATATTCCTTATCTCCCTCATCACACCACCCCCATTTGTACAATAAGTACACACCGGCCTCTCAAATAAGGCCGGGTGCTTATTAAAACCTCACAAAAAATGTTATAGCTTTTAATACCAAGAAACTAACTGCTCCTGATATAAACGGAGTAGCCAGCCAACAAAGGATCATATCTTTCATGATCCTGAAATTTAGCACCCTTACCCCCCTTACCAAACCCACTCCGCAAATAGCCCCTACTATAGAATGGCTCGTAGAAACCGGTATCCCAAATAAAGTATAAACATGCACATTTACCGCGCTGGCTAACTGCGCGGAAAGCGCCATAATCGGCAGAAGCCGGGTTATTTCTGAACCTATAGTTTCTATGACTTTATAACCCCAAGTCATAATCCCTAAAACTATAGCTAAGCCGCCAAAGATAACACACATGCGAGGAGTCATAACGCCGGTTCCGGAAATAACACCGACAGCGTTAGCTACATCATTTGCTCCCCAAGTATAGGCAACATAACAACCACTTAAGATAATAAGAATGGCGATAGTAAATTTTAGATATTTACGCGGGATAATCCTATAAAATGAATTCTGCAATGCCTTATAAAAAAGGAAGCCCAAAATAGCAGCTCCGATAGGCGTAAATATCCAGCAGATAAATATATCGCCTAACATCTTCCATTTTACCGGAGCATTAACAGCTAATCCCGCGCCGGCAACCGCGCCTACAATAGAATGGCTGGTAGAAATAGGCATCTTCCAATAAGTAGCCAAGACCACCCAAGCGCAGGCGGCAAAAACGGCAACCACGGCAATATACAAAGATATATTCTTATCTAACTCATTTAAAGGGACTATACCCTTGCCGATGGTCTTGGTTACATAAGAACCTTGCAGGAATGCCCCCAAGAAACCAAAAATCACGATCAGAATAATTGCCTGCTTTAAATTTAGGACCTTAGAGCCGACAGCCGTGCCTAAAGAATTTGCGGCGTCATTAGCTCCGATAGACCAGCCAACAGCCGCGCCCATCAATAGAACAAAGACGACTAATAATAAGTACATTGATTATCTTCCTCTACAAACATTTACACAGACGCCGCAGATATACTGGTCAACCAGCTTATTCTTCTGGAATTCCTTTAGCTTTTCAAAACACTTGATATGGTCAAAGTCGCAAGGATTATCTTTTATCGCTTGCGCAGGGCACATCTTAACACACAAATGGCAATGACCGCAATCTTTTTTAACCGGCTTATCTAATTTTAAGGGCATATCAGTAAGTATTGTCGCTAGGCGGAACTGACTCCCTATTTTTTCATTCACCAGCAGGTTATTTCTGCCTATCCAGCCTAAGCCAGCCAAGGCTCCTAATTTCTTATGCGAAAGGTGCGCCTTTTGATTCTCCCAATCTAGAATAATTGATGCTGGTATAGGGAGAGCCTTAAACCCTTTTCTCTGTATAAAATTACAAACTTTTAATGCTGTCTGGTCTAGATACATGTTAACCGTGCGGTAATGATGAAAATAAAGCCGGGTAGGGGCATTGGATATTTCGCTTAAGATACTTGCTGATAAACGCGCGCCCAAACAAACCGCCTTGTCAAATTTTGAAATTAAAGCCTCAGAAATTTTAAATTCCTGCTTTACTCCTTTAATATCCGCGACCCCAAATAAATCAATTCCCTGACTGCGGCAAAATTTACTTAATAAGCTATAGTTATTATTTCTATTCATAAGTTATCCACAGCTGTAGGGGACGTTTAAACGTCCCCTACTTTGGAATGAGATATTTTCTTCAAATAGACCATAAGCATTGATATTGCTGCCGGGGTGATTCCGGATATGCGCGAGGCCTGGCCTAGATTTAACGGTTTAAACTTATTAAGCTTCTCTCTTACCTCTCTTGAGAGGCTGGGGATTACTGCATAGTCTATCCCCAGAGGAACTTTAATCTTCTCTAAGTTCTTAAACTTATCAACATCTTTTATCTGGCGCTCTATAAAACCCCTATATTTTACCTCAATCTCTATCCCTTCTGCAATAGCAAAGTCAGGTATATCTAATTCTTTGTGGCCTAAATTTGTTATATCTGCTAATTTTACCTCCGGCCTCCTTAATAATTCTTCTAATGTTGTATCTTTCTTAAGGCTTACGCCGTTAAAAGATTTAATCCGCGTACTCTTCAAGAAACAAACCCCTTTTTTAACCGCCTCAATCTTATCCTCTATCCTCTTCTGGCTCTCTTTGCTCACTAACCCAAGATTATACCCTATTTTACTTAAACGCGCGTCCGCGTTATCTTCACGCAAGATTAAGCGGTATTCTACGCGCGAGGTAAACATACGATATGGCTCATTCGTCCCCTTAGTAGTTAAATCATCAATCAAAACTCCGATGTAACTAGTGGAGCGGTCCAGAACAAGCGGCTCTTTGCCTTTTATTTTTAAGGCGGCATTAATCCCGGCGATTAAACCCTGGGCCGCCGCTTCTTCATAACCAGTAGTCCCGTTAATCTGGCCGGCTGAATATAGCCCACTCACAATCTTAGACTCAAGTGTCGGATAAAACTGCGTAGGTTCAACCACGCAATGCTCAATGCCATAACCGAACCGAATGGCCTTAGCGTCTATTAAACCCTCTATGGAATGTATCATCTTAAGCTGGACATCTTCAGGTAAGCTGGTTGATATGCCATTGGGATAAACCTCATTAGTGTCTAACCCTTGCGGCTCTAAAAATATCTGATGCCTTTCTCTATCTTTAAACTTGACTATTTTATCTTCAATAGAAGGGCAATAACGCACCCCGGTTGCCTTAATTATCCCGGAATAAAGCGGGGATTTATCCAAATTGTCTAGAATTATTTTATGCGTATTCTTATTAGTGTAAGTTATATAACAAGGCACCTGTTTTTGAGGTAAACTTCGCGTAGAGAATGAAAAAGGCGCAGCTGGCTCATCCCCGTTTTGCACAATAAGCTTAGAATAATCTATCGTTTCTTTATCTAAGCGCGGGCAGGTCCCGGTCTTAAACCTAAGCAGATTAAACCCAAAAGATTTAAGATTATCCGCTAAACCTTGCGCTGCCGGTTCGTTAATCCTGCCGCCGCTTGAGTGTTTTAAGCCTACGTGAATTAAGCCATCTAAAAAAGTCCCCGGGCAAATCACCACGCAGGAAGAGAAAATTTCCTCTCCCTTGTCTGTAACTATCCCCTCCACTTTGCCGGCCTTAACAATTATTTTCTTTACTTCTGCCTTTCTTACTTCTAACCCTTTAGCGCCTATGACCAATTTTTTCATATATTGGCTATACCTATCCATATCAATCTGGGCGCGCGATGAATGCACTGCCGGCCCCTTAGAGGCATTAAGCATGCGAAACTGTATCCCGCAGGCATCAGCTGCGCGAGCCATTTCGCCCCCTAAGGCGTCAATTTCTTTAACCAACTGGCCCTTACCCACCCCTCCGATAGAAGGATTACAACTCATCCGGCCTATGGAATTAATATCAAAGGTAAGCATCAGAGTTTTACAACCCATGTGCGCGCTGGCAAGCGCTGCCTCAATGCCGGCGTGTCCTGCGCCGATAATTATGACTTCGTAATCAGACATAATTTATTATTTTCTATTATATTATTCTTTTGCGAGTTTTACCAGGAAGGGCATAATATCCACGCCTTTGAGCTCTCCGACTGAACCAAGCTTGGCTGCTTTCTCCGAGAAACTCATTGTGCCGTCAGGCTTAATATTTCCTCCGCAAACTAAGAGCGGGACAGGGTCTGCGGTGTGCGCCTTAATCGCGCAAACTGTAGAATGATCCGCGGTTATAGCGACGATAGTATTAGCGATATCTAATTTAGGCAATAGGCTGGAAAAGAAATATTTATCAATCGCTTCAATGCTCTCTTTCTTCTTCTGAAAATCTCCGTCATGCGCCGGCTCATCCGGGCCTTTAATATGCACGTAAATGCCATCGTATTTTTGTATTGAATCTAAGGCGATCTTGGCCCAAACAGGATAGTCAACATCTAAGTGCCCGGTTGGCTGCGGGACATCAATAATATCTATTCCGGTTAAAAGCGCAATCCCTTTTTCAACCGGCATCTGCACAAAAGAACCGAATTTTAAATTAAATATGCTTGAAATCGGCGGGAATTTAGGAAGATGGTCTCCGGCATCGCGGGAAAGGATTAAATTACCCGGCATTTTGCCTTCGCTGACTCTCTTCTTATTTATCGCCGCGTCATTTAAAACTTTAATAGACTTTTCTGTAAATTCATTTAAGAGCTTGGCCGCCTCTTTTGCGGCAAGGTCATTTTCATATCCGGGCATAGCACTTGAAACGCTAACCATATTCTCAAACTTTTCTTTGGCTACACCGAATACGCCCTCGCGGCCATAGGCAGGGTCAGTATTAGTAATCCAACCGGATAGCTTCTGATGCATACCCCTCATAACTAATATTCCGCGATGGCCGATTGTGCCCTTAAACTCAAAGGTGGCGCTTGATAATGTAACTTTTGAATTTATCTCCCTGGCCAAGGCAGCTGCTTCTTCGGTAGTAAGGTTTCTGCCTACGCGGCGGTCTTTTATGGTTTTGCCGTCTTGCGCAACCGTAGCAAAATTAACTCTAAAAGCTGCATCCCCGTCATTTACGCTTAAACCTTCGGCAAACGATTCTAATGGGCCGCGGCCGGTATAATATTTATACGCATCATAACCTAAAAGGCTTATTACCGCGATATCTGATTCCGGGGCAATCCCACGGCCAACGGGATAAACAATTCCCGTCTTGCCAGATTGGGCAAGCCGGTCCATATTTGGCGTTAGCGCTGCCTCAAGTGGAGTCTTATTGTTAAGTTCAGGAATCGGCAAATCACCCAGGCCATCTAAAACTATGTATAAGATTTTCTTCATGTTAGCACTTAGAGAATCCGCAGGCATAACACTTCATGCAGCCTTCTTCATGGCGCAGCGCTCCCCCGCAATCCGGGCAGACACCGACGATATTCCCGCGGCTATTGCTCAAATTACCAGCCGCCGGCTCATCCTCAGAAGAATGCTTCATTGCCAAAGACTCAACCTCCATTGGGGCCTTGACTACCTGCGCATTAACTAATCTTCTTTCCACTACTCTGGCAATAGCATCGGCACAAGAGAATATACGCTGCCCCTTTTCCCACGAAGGCGATGGGCAGCGGATATTACGCAATTGTTCGATAATCGCCTTTACCTCAATACCGGAACGAAAAGCCAAAGAAACCAATCTACCTATTGCCTCAAGTTGACTGGCAGCGCAGCCACCGGCCTTACCCATCTGGGTAAAAAGCTCAAAAGGCCGGTCCTCTTCATCAACGTTTATGGTAACATAAAGATTGCCGCAACCGGTAGAAACTTTTGTAGTCGTCCCGATAATAACTTCGGGCCGCGGGCGAGGCGCAATCTCTTTCTTAAAATCTGCTGATACACCTTCAGCCTTAGTGGCTTTCTTATCCTGCGAACTTCCGATATTTAACACCTGTTCTTCGCGGCTCTTATCGCGGTATACGGTTATACCCTTACAGCCCAATTTGTAAGCCAATAAATATGATTTTCTTACATCCTCAACTGTTGCTTCGTGAGGAAAATTAATTGTTTTGCTTACGGCAT
This sequence comes from Candidatus Omnitrophica bacterium CG08_land_8_20_14_0_20_41_16, assembly GCA_002774445.1. Classification (GTDB taxonomy): domain Bacteria; phylum Omnitrophota; class Gorgyraeia; order Gygaellales; family Profunditerraquicolaceae; genus Sherwoodlollariibacterium; species Sherwoodlollariibacterium unditelluris. Next base: position 6,951 of record PEYI01000071.1, read on the forward strand.
TATGCACGTATTTCTGAAATGCCGCCTGCATACGCACATGCCACTCCGGCGCAATATCATGGGCAGTAACAAAGACTCTTTTTACATCCTCAGGCACGCCTTCGATATGCTGAAGTGACCCGCTCTCGGCAATTTTTTCCATAAGTTCACGGCTATAAAAACCGCGCTCTTTGGCTGCCTTTTCAAATAAAGGCTCAACCTCAACCAACTTATCATTATCCATAACATTGCGGTAATAGGATATGGCAAACAACGGCTCAATCCCGGAAGAACATGGCCCGGCGATAATACTGATCGTCCCAGTCGGCGCGATTGTAGTTAAAGTAGCATTGCGTATTTTAGTTGATCCATCTTTTCTATCATAGATACTCCCTTTAAATTCCGAAAATGTGCCTTTGGCCTTTCCTAAATCTAGCGACTCCTTGGCAGCTTCATTTAAAATAAAAGACATAACCTTCTCTGCTAGGGCTACTGCCTCATCGCTATTATAAGGTATATTAAGGCGAATGAGTAAAGAAGCCCAGCCCATAACCCCTAAGCCGATTTTGCGCGTAGCCTTAGTGGCTTTCTCAATCTGCGGCAAGGGAAATTTGTTTACGTCAATAACATTATCCAAGAAATGCACTGCCAGATGGGTTACCTCTTTCAGTTTATCCCAATCTATCTCAAAACGATTATCTACTTTTTTATATATCTTGGCTAAATTTATCGAACCCAGATTACAACTCTCATAAGGCAAAAGGATTTGTTCGCCGCATTGGTGTGTCACTATTCCATTGACAACCATAGAATGCGTAATAGGCTCAGTTAAGTCGTATACATCACGCATGCCAACTTCGTCCAGCGATACAACCTCATTAAAGAACTTCTCTTCTCTGAAACCTTTAAATCTAACGTTATTTAATCGTGTTTGTTTACGTTTTATAAGAAATCCTATCTCTTTCTTAAATCTTTCGCGACTGGCGCCAAAAATTCCTAATTCATATAGATTACCGTCTAATGCATAGGTTTTTCTTTCTCCTGACTTAGTTATATATTCAAACATCCCTTTCCTGGGAGGCCTGCTTCGATCAAGCAATGTGCTCTTTATCCCCAAATTTAACAATAAAAGTTGTGTCTGTTGCAACAATGATTTACTTTTTGATGTTAAGGCAATCCACGAGCTATTGCTTTTAGGATTATCCCTAACGCAGCCGTCCGTAGAAAACAGTCCTTGCAAAAAACCAACCACTGCTTCTTCTGTAGCGCTAAATATACTTTGTGGAACTTCTTTACTTTCAGAGCATACGACTTTAACGCCAAGAGCTTTGAAGAAATCAACTACTTGCCTGCTGTGATACCCCAGATGAAAAACATCCCTATCCCTAAGCGCGCCCTTTACTTTATATTGGGCCAACCTATCCATGAATGGTTTTATATATTTAATTCCTTCGCTGTCTTTTTTGCCGAAGGCAAAGGCCACACAACAATTCCTATCATCTCTTATCCAGCCATCGCCAATAAGCCATCCCAAAACTACTCCTAGTTCCCTTGTCCATTCTGTTGGAAAATCAAATTTATATTTTCTCCCGTTCCTACCTACAATATTGTTTTGTTTTGCGATGGGTAATCTTTTGTCGGAATTAAAATATCCTTTTGCCGATTGAATTAGAATTTCTTCGCCTACCTTGATATTCTTCAAAGGGACGAATCCTCTTTTCGTCAATATCTTATGGTCGGCAGTTGCAATAAGCTCCAGGCCTATTTTTGTGGTTAACTTAAAGACAAATCTTTTCCCGACATTCCAGGCATAAGAGATCTCATGTAAAGTTACCCCAAGGGCTGGTTTTATCGCTACGGCTAAATTAGACGTGGAATTATCAAAATCATCATGGGGTATCCTATTATCCGTTAATATTCTCGTTTTCGCGCCATCAAAACTCTTTACTAAATCTTCTATCTTTATCAAACCTCTTTCTGTAGAAACTAAGGTACCGCTTACCACGCACGGATTAGTAGCCTCATATCTCCCCAGCTTCGGGGTAGGATTAAACTCATTCATACGATCAATGAAAATAACCCCCGGCTCGCCGTTTTTATGCGCCTGCTTCACAATTAAACCAAATACCTCTTTGGTATTTAGCCGTTGGACTACCTTGTGCGTATGCGGATCAATTAAATCGTAGTCTTCGCCTTTTTCTAATTTTTGCATAAAATCATCGGTAATCGCAACTGAGATATTAAAATTGGTAATCTCTTTGTTCGATTCTTTGCACTGAATAAATTCTAAAATATCCGGGTGGTCAACCCGTAATATACCCATATTTGCACCCCTGCGAACTCCACCTTGACGCACAGCTTGGGTCGCTGCATTAAAAACCTTCATAAAAGAAACTGGGCCGCTAGCTAAACCACCCGTAGTTTTAACAATACTATCCTTTGATCTTAGATGTGAAAAACTCATCCCTGTCCCACCACCAGTGCGATGAATAAGCGCACATGATTTTACTGCCTCAAATATAGAAACCATGGAATCCTCGACGGGAATCACAAAACAGGCTGACAACTGCCCGAGCTCTCTACCCGCATTAATTAATGTCGGTGTATTGGGCATAAATTCTAAATTCGTCATAATGCGATAAAAAGCTGCTTCTAATTCCTGAACTTCTTTTTCCGTTTTGCCATAAGCTTTATCGGCAAAAACAATGGCTTTTGCCACCCTCCTAAACATCTCCTCGGGAGTTTCAATTACTTTGCCCTGCTCATCTTTCTTTAAATACCTTCGCTGTAAAACCTTTAATGCGTTTTCGGATAGCTTTAAATTCAATTTTCCCTCCATTTACTGTTTGAAAATTGATCCCGATCCGCCGAAGGCAGAGAGGGATCTAAAAAGATTAAAAGATTATTCTATTTTTAACAGAGAATAATAACATGCAGGCAATTACTTGTCAATAGAAAATTACAATATATTGTGTTTTTATAACCTGAGGTATACTACTGATTGTGCTAAACGCCTGCCCTGACTGACGGCCGGTAGGCCCCGCCAACGGCGGGGCAGACAGGTATTAAAGGGCTCGGCAGGATTCGCGCACGACTAACTCCGTGGGAAGGATAATCTTTTTAACTTGCGCGCCCTTTTTTGAAGTCATTAACCTGTTTAATTCCTTAACTCCCTCTTCCGCCATTTTAACCAGAGGCTGCCTAACCGTAGTTAAGGCTACCGGCCCATATAAACCTGAAGGGTTATCATCAAAACCCACAATAGATAAATCGCCGGGGATATTCTTGCCCATTTCGCGGGCAAGAGCCATTACCTCTAAAGCCATAGAGTCTGAAGCCACAAATACCGCGGTAGGCGGCTCGGACATCTTAAATAACGTCTCTGCGGCAGACCTTGCTTGTCCGCGCGAATAATCCGTCTTTAATATATAATCTTCTCTTACGCTAATATTGTTTTTCTTTAAGGCTTCGGTATAACCTTCAAGCCGCATAGCCGCTGCCTGAGTAGCCACATCGCCGCTAATATGCGCGATTTTTTTATGGCCTAAACTGATTAAATAATTAACCGCGCTCTCTGCCCCTCCGGAATTATCAACAGCAACACAACTTACGGGTAAATCTTTAACATAATTATTTATCACAACAGAGGGTACCCCGGCATTTATCGCTTCTTCAACCTGATAGCGCGTGCCGATAATATCCGAAAATAATAAACCACCTACCCCTTTTAAATTAAGAAAACTCTGGATATGGCTATCGGTTAAATGAAGCAATAGATCAAGTTTAAATACCTCGCAGAGATTGCCTGTGGCGCGAATTAGTTCTAGGGCGTAAAATGAATAGAAGACGCCTTCGTAGCGCGGAATAATGAGAGCGACAACATTACTTCTGCCCGTGGCTAATCTCTGGGCAAAAACTGAAGGCTGAAATTTCAATTCTTTTACGGCCCTTAATACTTTTGAACGGTTTTTCTCTTTAACCGTCCCGATCTTATTAATAACGCGCGAAACAGTAGTAATAGAAACACCAGCTAATCGGGCAACATCCACTATGGATTTAGTGGCGGAGGGAGTTTTTTTAGTGTGTGTCATTTATGAAAACGTTTATCTATCTGACGATATCGCCGATCTTAATTTGAGAACCCTGTTTCCTTATGTCGCAGGCGGTAATATTCCGCCTTACTTGTATAGCCTCAATATTGGCGATAGACTTATCTAAATGGTATACCCTAAAGGCATCTCCTACTTTAACGCCTGCCTCTTCGCCCAAGTCAATAATCACAAAATTATTCTCTTTGTTGACTGCTATAACCTTGCCCATTAAAGGGGCGCCGCTTTCTTCCTGACTCCCCGGAATCATTCCCTGAGGCTTAACCACTATTGCCGGCAACTCCACGGATTCATTTTTCTCTTCATTGAGAAGGCCCGGTTTAACACCCTCTATTCTGCCTTTCATAACATCAATCTGAGTTAACCTCTCGGTGAGCATCGTCTCCATCTCAGAGACCCTGCGCGAAAGCGTATCCTTATTTTCCTGTAGCTCCTGAATCTTTCTCTCCAAATTAACCTTGCGGCTATTAAGGCTGGCTAACTGGCGGCTTAATACTGAGTTCTCGTTGCGGATTAATTTATAACTACCCTGAATCTGGGTCTTGTCATTCTTCTCCCTGACCAGTTCCTGAGCAATGCTATCCATCAATTTCTTATTATAATCTAACTGGCGTTCTAAGTCATCCTTCTCGTGCCTTAAGTTATTTAAATCCAGTTCTAAAGTGCTCTTTTCTCTTTGCAGCTGTTCGTTGTTTAACTGTATATTCTTAAGTTCACTGCGCACATTCCCCAACTGAAATTCCAGGTCGGTCTTAGCCTTCAAGACAGATGCCCAATAAGCATCATTAGTTTGGGGCGTAAATTCTTGTTTGGACTCATTAAGCACGGGTTGAGACGCTTGCTCCTGTCTCTTCTCCTTTAACTTCTCGATTAACTCTTCCCTTGCCTTATTAGCCAACTCAAACTTTTTATCAAGGTCGGCTTTCTCAGAAGAAACTCTATCCAATTCGCTGTTTAAAGAACCGATCTTTAATTCATACTCGCGCAGGCTGTTAGTGAGCTTATCCGTCTTGGCAGTCAAGCTTGTATTCTCAGCCTTGAGGTCATCGCGCTCGCGCGTTAATTGCTGTTTAGATCCCAAAGCCTGTATAAAAAGAAAAAGACAGATTACCGCTACGCCTATAAGGCCAACGATAATGAATTTTGCCTTTTGTTCCATTTATCCTCCTGGTATAATCATCAGGTATAAATCTTAGGGATTATACCTGATTCAACGAATTAATAAAAGATTACAGCGATTAAACCGTTATCCCCCTTAAAAAAGTCCCTGTCTTTAATCTCCGTAATCTGCTTTTCTAATCACCGTAATCAGACATCCTGCTTCTTCTCCTTATAGGATGTCTTATAATTTATAATTGGGCGAATATCTTTTGCATCACCAGGCTCGCCGCGCCCAAAGCCACGGCATTCTCTCTTAACTGAGAGTAAACTATCTTTAAATCTTCGGCTGCCTCTCTAAACGCCCAATCTTTTACAGTGGAGCTAACCTGCTTTAAAAAATCTTCTCCTGCCTCTTCAAGCCCGCCGCCTAAGACCACTATTTCCGGATTAAGTAAATTAACCAGATACGCGATTTTAATGCCTAACCTTTTTGCGGCGCGAGCAAGGGCTGTTTTTGCTATCTTGTCTCCTGAGAGCGCCAAATTAAATATACCTTTTAAATCTAGATTATCTGTTTTTTTATTTTCCTTAATATAACTGCTTTTTACGTCTTCGGTAATCCCCAAATCTGTTTCCCAGCGCTTGATAAAACAACTGTTGCCGGGCTTGCAATTAAAATCATCCTGTTCTTTATAATTATAAATGGCTACTTCGCCGGCATAGCCACCTGCCCCGCGGTAAACTTCGCCGTTAATCATAATACCGCAGCCGACTCCTGAGAACATATAAATTACATCCTTATAACCCTGCCCTAAATCCAGCCAATGCTCGCCGAAACAGGCGCTGGTCGCATCATTCTCAATGAGGCAGGGAAGATCAAACTCCTTTTCCATTAAATTCTTTAACGGTACGTCTGCCGAGGCGTAAGTATAATAATGATCCACTTTCTCCGGCCAGTGTATGGAGCCGGTTTTCTTATTAATCAACCCGGCAATACCTACGCCAATGCCTTTTATATTGGACATATAATCTTTCGAACGCCGCAATATCTCGCGCACAATATCCAATACGCATTCGGATATCTCCTTGACCGTTGAGCGCGGCCGGGTTACTTGGGTCTTGGTGATTATATTCCCTTTTAAATCCACCAACAACCCTACCATATTAGTTAGGTTTAAACCCACGCCAATCACAAAACCTGCTTGAGAATTTAAGTCTAATAATACCGGGCGCCTTCCCCCCTCAGAAACATCCAGCTCTTTTTCAAAGACCAAATTGCGCTTGATAAAATCGTCTATGTAATTAGATATGGTTACAACGTTTATCCCCATATCCTTGGAGATTTCCGGCCTACTTATGGGCCCGCGTTTCCTTAAAATATCCAATATCTCAATATTACGCCTTTCTTTCTCGCTTAAGGTTTCTTTATTGAGGTCAATATCACGCATTAAATAAAATCCTTTTCTCCGTAGCAAAATATTCTAAATTAGTTTACTATTAAACAAATTATAAGTCAAGAAAAATCTGCCCTTCAGTCAGAGACTCTAGCAGATTTTTCTTGATCCTGAAGCCCGAAGGGCTAAAGGATCTTTAATACTTTATTGTGGTAAGAAAAATGGGGCCTACTAATAATTAACGCGCGTCAATAAGGTCAAGGCTGCGCTCGGTTATGCCTGATGGCGAAATTAAGACCAAGCCTATGATCTTGGTACCCTGATTTTTATAGGTGGTCTTAAATTCGGGTTGGTTTACGCCCGGTTTAGCATCCCCAAGATCGCATGACCAGAGATACTGCAGTTCTACATTAAAACAACCACTCGAGGAAAGATTAGTAGATGAACTTATATCAACCGCCTGGTCTACCTTAGGCTGGTAAATATTTGATTTTAAATCAACTTTACTCATATCAAGATTAACAAATTCTTCTTTTAAGGATGTGTCCATAAAAGTTTTGAGGTTATGCTCCATAGAGGTACCTTCCGCTATCTCCTTTAACCTATCCTGGGCCATTTGAAAAGTATCCGTAACTTTTCTTTCTGACTTCTCAATTAATTTATTATAGTATCCTTTAGCGGTTGCAAAATCAGCCTCCCATTGTTTAAGTAAACCCATTTGGTATAAACTGGATAAAGCATAAGGATTATCCCCCTCCTTATCCGCCAACTTGTCAAAATACTCTCTTCCTGCCTTAGCATCCCTTAATATATAGGTAAAAATAAGGCCGGTCTTATAAGTTACCTCATCTATATGTTTGCTCTCGGGGTATTTTTGTATCAATAGAAGGTAGATGTCTTTTGCCTGCCGGTATTCTTTATTCTTCTCTAAGTTAAAGCCGCGCAAGTAGATTAGTTCTTCGTTGAAAGCTTCTAACCCGCCTATTTCTTCTATTTTCTGAAAGATCTTCTCGGCATAAAACATATCCTTAAATCCGCTGTCTTGGTAGGAAAAAGCCGAAGCGATGCCTGCCAATTCCGAAATCAGTTTATCCTTAGGGAGTACTTTGCTAATTCTTTCAATATACACATCATAGATATCTTGAGCTAATTCAAGATTGCCGTCTTTATAGAACCCTGCGGCTTTATCTTTCAATGCCCCATCTTTGATATCCGAGTTTACTAATCCTTTAGCATAAATCTTATATAGCTCCTTAGCTTTTGCTTTCTCATCATAAGATAAAAGTTTATCCGCAACTTCTTTTATAGGTTCCGTATCTTTATTGGCTTGGGCTATCTGAGGCCCAACCATGGCCTTCTGGCCTATGGCTTTAGCGTACTCTAAGGTAGAGCTCATTAAATCCGAAAGTGCCCCCTCGGTAAAAGTATCCTGTTGATCCTTGTGGAACTGATATATCAAAAGCCGGGAATAGATGCGCAGCGGATCATCTAAAGCCGTAGCTTCAAGACTTTTACCTGTTTCCTTAACAATGTCATTCCGGTAATCATTGCCCTTGGCGAAATATTCATCCCAACCCTTAGTTTCTTCCAGATACTTAAACTGTTGGTAACGGCTAAGCGCGATATAGTAACTTAAAGAAGGCACAATGGATTTATTTTCAGGGTGGAGATTCCTTAATAAATCCACAAATTCAGAGTATTTATTATCTTGCCAATAAGATTGTTTCAATTTATCGAGGCAATTATCAGCCTCGGCCTTAACCTTGTTTTCGCAGATACATTTTCCTAATTCTTCCGTATCCTTAGCGTACGCAGACGAGAAGAGCCAATTACCGATTGCCAGATTGCCAGCAATTGCCAACGGCCAAATTAACCAAATCCGAAACCTGTTCATTTCTTATTCCTCTTGTTATTTAAAATTGGCTTTTTCCAGAATTCCCTGACCACATAATATGCCTTGCGCGGAACACGCTTATTTATACCTTGCTCTAAGTCTTGAGATAAAGCCACAATCCCAAACCACTCCTCATTCATATTTTTGTTGCCTTCAGCCTTAATATCAAAATAATAACTGCCATTAGACCAGTTAGATGTAGTATCGTGCACGCTCCAGCTATCGGGATTACTCTGGTCATGCTTCCACCATTCATCCGTCCACTCAAAAATTGTCCCACCCAAGCAATTACCCGCCCCATCTTTATTTCCGGCTAAGTTCTCGTATATCTGGCGCCACTGAGATTCCAAGAAAAAGGCTTGCATATTTTGGTCTTCTTTTTTTAAGTAAGCGTCGTAACAATCCGCGCCGAATTCCGAGACAAGGATTGGTTTGTCAAAAGTGAGTTTAAGAGATCTAAATAGATTTCCAAAGGTCTTACCGCGATAAATAATGCAGGCGACTAAATCCACATCCCTGGCATATTTATTGGCGAACTCAAGGCCAACAAGCTCCCCATTACCTAACGCTACAGGATGATCCGAATCAATTTTATGAATTTCGCGCGTAAGGTCATTAACGAAAGAATAATAAATCTTAGCCCGCATCGCCTTCTGCTTTTGGGGGTCGGGTTCCTTGTCTATCTCGTCGCTTGACCAAGGATTAACCGTGCCCAGGCAAGAGTAATTATTTTCATTGCCTAAAACCCACATTAAAACCCCCGGCTCATCTTTATAGAGACTGACCATCTCCAAAACTTCTTTCTTTACTTTATTTTGGAATTTTTTGTCTCCGTAGAAAGGGCAGGGGTATTCCCAGAAACCAAGCCAACTACCCAATATAGTACGAATACCATAATTCTTATATAAATCACGGATTACTCTTTTTACTGCATCCGAGTCTCCGTCCACCTGATAAAGCCTGATAGTATTGATACCCATGTCCTTCATCAGCTTGCCGTCTACAATCCAGGGCTTATTAGGATCAGACCACCAGTCATATTCATAATTTTGGCTGATAGGAATAGGATTGTAACAGACTCCTTTTATAATATAGGGCTTATGTTCCACAATTAATTGATAATGATTATTTTTAAGTTTTTTTATAAAAACCTTAGGCCTTCCTCTCGGAGCAGCAGCCAAAAAACAAATAGCCAAAAGCAAAATAGGGACGGTTCTCCAAACAAGAGAAAAGTGTCCCCTTAAACTTAAAGGGGACACTTTTAACCGTCCTTGAGAACCGTCCCTAAGATTTTTATTCGTACTTAAGTTCATCCAGATAGAAAGTAGCGCCTTCGGGATTATTATCCACATTAGTAGACCAACAGAAACCGCCAATGACATAAGACATATCTTTACCTTTTAGGTCAATAGTGTATTTGGTCCACTCTTTATTTAAGATCACCGGGCCGATAACTGCACTGTCAGAATCAGAGAACTCGCCCATTATCCCGCCGACCTTAAACTCTTCAATGCGTTCCCCGCCTTTTGCGCCCTTTGCCCAAAAGGTAA
>PEYI01000071.1:17106-17880 GCA_002774445.1 Candidatus Omnitrophica bacterium CG08_land_8_20_14_0_20_41_16
TCGTTCCCGAATGCGGCTCGCCCATATACTTGTCATCCATTGACAGATCACCATAGTCGCCCATAAAACCCGATGGGATAAAGTGATTGTCAGGAGATCTGCCGTCAGAATAAACAGCGAAATCCTTTGTGCTTGCCGCGGGCTTGACATTAACGGCCGCAGGCGCTGCGTCCTCCGCATACGCCAGGCAACAAGCGAAACTTATCGCCATTGCCGCCATAACTACTGTTAACTTTTTCATGGTGCCCTCCTTAACTTTGGTATATTGTAAGTGATTTTTCCTTACAAAGTTAATCCCGAAGCCAACGTAGTAAATTTTTGCACAAGATTGTCGTGCTAAAATTCACAAGTGGGTTGGCAAGGGATCACTTCTCCCACAACTTCTGATACACGTAATAACTTTTCCTTAACTGCCTTAAGAACGGGCTCAAAATCCCATCGCCCTGTCCTGCCACACCCAACCACTCTTCATGCATAAAACCGTCGGGGAATGGGCCTACCCAAAGCCCTTTTGTGTCATGTATACTGGGTTCATACCCCTTCCACCACTCATCAAGCCATTCAAAAAGGATGCCACCAACCGCGTTCCCCTGGCCGCCCGCGAAAGCGCTATTATCAACGATATCTCTCCAGGCCGCTTCAAGATAATCAGCCTGCTTCTCCTCTGCTGCTTCGCGCGAAAAGCAATATACATACGCGGAACAACCGTATTCGGTGATAAAAGCCGGCCTGTCAACCAAATTCTTTACCATCTCCCAAAATGTCCCAAAACCA
>PEYI01000039.1 GCA_002774445.1 Candidatus Omnitrophica bacterium CG08_land_8_20_14_0_20_41_16
GGCCTAATTCAATATACCCTAAACCAACCTTCTGAAGCACTTTCAATTTATCGGTAATAGTATAAATACCATCAAAAAATTTCACGGCCTCGTCAACAGTCATTTGTAAGACATCACTGATATTTTTTCCATTATATTCTACTTGAAGGGTTTCCCGATTAAATCTTTTACTATGACAAACTTCACATTCCACTAAGACAGGCGCCAGAAAATGCATTTCAATTAAATTATAACCACTGCCCTGGCAAGCCTCACACCTGCCGCCAGAAACATTAAAAGAAAATCTGGAGTGAGAATAACCCCTTCCTCGCGCTTCTTCAAGCGACGCATAAAAATCCCTGACGGGAGTAAAAATACCGGTGTAAGTCGCAGGATTGGAACGAGGCGTTCGGCCAATAGGCGCTTGATCCATCATAACGACTTTATCTAAATATTCATTTCCTAAAATTTCATTGACATTTTCTAAATCTTCATAAGAATGATTTAAAATTTTAACTAAATTCTTATATAAGACATCATATATCAAAGATGATTTCCCGCTCCCCGAAACTCCGGTTACACAAACTAATTTTCTTAATGGTATTTCAACTTTTATTTTTTTTAAATTATGCGCTTTAGCGCCAATAATTTGAAGTTTTTCAGTGACTTTTGTCCGGCGATATAAAGGCAGCTTTATTTTCTTTTTATCCCTTAAATAATCAAGCGTCAAAGAATTGTATTTTTTATCATCCAGAATTGCTTCGTCGGTTAAAGCACTCAGCATTACCTTCCCCCCATTTTTTCCTGCTCCAGGGCCCAAATCAACTAAATAATCAGAGGAAAAAATGGTCCTTTCGTCGTGCTCAACGACAATTACTGTATTATTTCTCGCTTTAAGCGTTTTTAAAGTATTAAGCAATTTTTCCGTGTCTCTCTCATGAAGGCCGATTGTTGGTTCATCTAAAACATATAAGACGCCAGACAGCTGGGAACCGATTTGTGAAGCTAAACGAATCCTTTGCGCCTCGCCGGCCGAAAGTGTTTCTGCTTCACGTTCCAGTGTTAAATAATCAAGCCCGACATCAAGCAAAAATCTTAATCTCCACTCAATGGCATTGAGTAAATTTTGGGCAATAATTTTTTCTCTCTCGGAAAGTTTTTCCCCATAATTTACAAAAAAATTGTACGCTTTATCAATTGATAACTTCGTTACCTCATAAATATTTTTACCATCAACTTTAACTGATAAAACTTCTGATTTTAATCTTTTACCTTTACACTCCGGGCAAATGGTATCGGCAAAAAAGCTCTCTTTCCCTAAACCATGGCATACGGAACAGGCGCCATAAGGGCTGTTAAAAGAAAAAAGGCGAGGTTCAATTTCAGGAAAAGCAAAATTATCATTTGGGCAGCTCCACTGGCTTGATAAAAGCATTTCTTGATTTTTATCACTATTATATAAATCCTCCCCAAAAAGAACCAATACCAACCCTTTACTGTAATCAACCGCGCTCTCAATTGCCTCAAATAAACGGCCTTCATCTCCAACTCTTACCTTATCCATTACGATATCAATTGAGTGGTTTTTATACCTTTCTAAAATAATTCTCTTATGCAGAGAATATTTTTTACCGTCAATCCTTGCTTCAGAAAAACCCAAAGAAAGATAATCGTAAAGAAGTTGATAATACTCTCCTTTCCTTCCGCGGACTACGGGCGAAAGCACCGCTGTATATTCTGTTTTTAATTTTTTAGCATTTTCTAAAATAATATCCATCATCTCATCTAAAGATAATTTTTGAATCCTGCCGCCGCAAGTCGGACAATAAACTTTCCCCAAACGCGCAAAGAGGACCCGTAAATAATCGTAAATCTCAGTGAGAGTGCCAACGGTAGAACGCGGGTTATGGGATAAGGCCTTTTGATTAATAGCGATTGCCGGCGACAAACCAGAAATTTCATCAACATCTGGCTTATCCATTTGGTCTAAAAATTGGCGCGCATAAGGAGACAGTGATTCAATATATCTCCTTTGCCCCTCAGCAAAAATCGTATCAAATGCTAAAGATGATTTACCGCTGCCAGAGACGCCGGTAAAAACAACAAGTTTGTTCTTAGGCAACTCTAAATTAATATTTTTGAGGTTATGTAACCTTGCCCCCTTAATAATAATTTTTTCTTCCATAATTTATATAAATTGCGCTATTTTCTTTTTAATTGTTTCCGGGATAATGCCGTGCTGCTTATTATAATCTATCTGGGCTTTTCTTCTTCTCCTTGCTTCTCCTATCGCTTTTTTCATAGAATCAGTAACCAAATCAGCATAAAGAATAACCTTGCCTTTTACATTTCGCGCAGTTCTTCCCATTGTTTGAATTAGCGATATTTCGCTTCTTAAAAATCCTTCCCTGTCAGCGTCGAGAATCGCCACTAAAGTAACCTCAGGTAAATCCAACCCTTCCCGCAAAAGATTTACTCCAACTAAAATATCAAACTTCCCCTCCCGAAATTCTTTTATGATTATAATCCGCTCCAAAGTCTTGACATCGGAATGTAAATAATTTATCTTAAAACCTTTTTTTAATAAAAACCCCGACAAGTCTTCTGCCATTTTCTTAGTTAAGACATTAATAATAACCCTTCCTTTCTTCTGAATAATATTACTTGATTCTTGAATGATATCATCAACTTGAGATTTATTATTTAACTTGTCAAAAACAGGCCTTATTTCTATCGGCGGATCAATAATGCCCGTTGGCCTTACAATCTGTTCAACAATTTGTTTTGAATTCCTTTTTTCAAATTCTCCCGGCGTTGCAGAAGTAAAAATAACGTTTGATACTCTTTTTAAAAATTCCTCAAATTTTAGAGGCCGATTATCTAAAGCTGAAGGCAAACGCCACCCATATTCGATGAGCGTTTCTTTGCGGCTTTTATCTCCTGTATACATTCCATTGAGTTGTGGGATCGTAATATGGGACTCATCAATAATAGTCAAAAAATCAGGTTTTCCGTCTTTATGTGAGAAATAAGACAAAAGTGTATCCGGTGGTTCTCCGGTCATCTTACTGCTTAAATGCCGAGAATAATTCTCAATACCGTGGCAATATCCAATACTTTTAAGCATTTGGATATCATATCTTGTCCTTCGTCCAAGCCGTTCTGCCTCCAAAAGAAGGCCCTTCTTATCAAAATAGTCCACCCTTTCTTTTAATTCTTTTTTTATCTCTTCTATTGCTTTATCTCTCTGGGGCTCATTTGAAATAAAGTGTTTCGGCGGAAAAATAATTAATTCTTTGAGCCCACTTTTTATCTTTTGTTCTATCGGTTCAATTAAGGCAAGAGTTTTTATCTTCTGCTCTTTTATTTCTATATAATAAACCACTTCACCCGAAGCAGGCATTATCTCAAAAATATCCCCCCTGGCGCGAAAATATCCTCGTTTTAAACTTACATTTGTTCTTTTAAACTGAATTTTGACTAATTGCCTGATTAAATCTCCGCGGGTGATTAATTTTCCAACTTCTAAAAAAATGGAGGCGCCAAAATAATTAATTTGAACTCCTAAATTATAAATACAGGAAACAGAAGCCACCACAATAACATCGCGCTTTGTCATAAGCGCGCTTGTCGCCCGATGGCGAAGCTTATCTATCTCTTCGTTTATTAATGCCTCTTTTTCAATATAAGTATCGGTTATCGGTAAATAGGCCTCTGGTTGATAATAATCATAATAAGAAACAAAATAGTTGACTGAATTTTCTGGGAAAAAAGTTTTATATTCATGGTACAACTGCGCAGCCAAAGATTTATTAGGAGCGATGACCAAAACAGATTTATTAATTTTTGCCAAAACATTTGCTATGGTGAAAGTTTTTCCCGAACCGGTAACCCCCAAAAGCGTCTGAAAACGATAATCTTTTCGAAGCCCTTCTAAAAGAAAACTGATTGCTTTAGGTTGATCGCCAGCCGGTTTATAAGGAAATCTAAGCTTAAATTTTGGCATAGTAAACTCAAGAAAATTCCTCGCTTACACTCGGAATGACTTTTTGCTCGGAATTTTCTTTTGTCCATAGGGGTTTTTCAACCCCTCTGGCGGTCGCTTACGCTCCCTGTCACCCCTTGGAAAGGGGTGCCTGCACCCCTTTCCAAACTAACCCCATTATTTCTACTATACACACACCCGCAATAATTTTGCCGATATAGATTATGCAGCTTGGCAAAATCAATAGCATGCCGAAAACCATCCTGCTTTTTAAAATCGTAAGGCAAAAATTCTAAAGGGCCTATTGCTTTCCCAAGCTCATTGATTACGGCCATATTTTTATGCGGGCTAACAGTAAGGGTAGTAGTAAATTTGGGAATACCTAATTCGCCAGCCTTTATCTTGGCCGCTTCAAGCCGCATCTTAAAACAAAGAAAACATCGCTTTCCGCCCTCCGGCTCCTTTTCTAAGCCCTTGGTTAATTTAAACCAATTATCCTTTTCATAAGGGCCTTCAATTAATTCAAAATCAAGAATTTGCGCAACTTTCTTGGCTACGGCTAAACGCTGCTGGTAATCTTCCTGGGGATGAATATTGGGGTTATAAAAGAACCCGGTTGGCTTATATCCCTCCTGCCTTAATCTTTCTACCACTGAGCTTGCACAGATACCACAGCAGATATGCAGAAGAACTTCTTTTGCCATCTTAGACTTTGATCATCCTTACCGAAGAGATAAATAAACTGCTACCCAAACGGATCGTAGGCACTTTAGTTAATTATATATCCGATAATATATTATACAACAAATATTCCCCCTCGGCTTCCCTATCGCCCAATCATCATCGGAATGGAAAAAGTTCCCTTAGCCTTAAATAACAATGAAGGCGTGACTGTATGTTTTTCACACAACTACGCCATAACATAAACAAAAAAGAGAGCTTATGAAGAACCTTCTTGGTATGAATATAATTGCAAGCAAACAAAAAGGGCTGAACGGTTAAGTCCAGCCCCTACGAAAGTAAACGGTATACTACTTAAGTTGTTCTTTTGCTTTGAGGCGAGCGGTAGCTTATTCTTTTCTTCCAGACGCCTTTCTTAATGATTTAATAAAATCAACATTAAATTTACAACCCATGGACTCTGCCTTATAAACATCCAGCCAGCTTTTATCATAGTCTTTTTTATAAAAATAAGCTATACCCCGATTATAATAAAAACCTGCAAAGTTAGGCCGGTCTTTAATTGCCTCACTAAATACAGAAATTATGCTGTCTATGTCATTTTCCTCAAAAGGAATATACTTTGTTTTAGCGGTTGTTTTTGCCTCTACAGCTAACCTGGGTTTTTCCGTAGCTTGAAGCCGTGCCCTACTTTCCTTCATTGCTGCAGTGCATCCAATTAAACCTAAACATAACAAAACTAGAATTTTCTTCATTTATCCCTCCTCGTATAATATGTACTACTGTTAATAAGATAACTTTCTATATAAAGAGCGATAAAAAGAACGAATTTCTTTGAAAATTAAGAGAGAC
>PEYI01000069.1 GCA_002774445.1 Candidatus Omnitrophica bacterium CG08_land_8_20_14_0_20_41_16
TGTAATCTGCTTTTAATCTTTTAATCAGAGATTGCTGCCTATTTTTAGAATATTTCAGCAATCTCTTATATTGTCCGACAATTTAGCCATTTAGCAGTTTAACAGTTTAGCAATTATAATTTTGTTTTCATCTTATGCCATTCAGTGTTTTGCTCATAAGAGTAAGCGACGCGAAAAAGTTTCTCTTCATCAAAATGCTTGGCCATAATCTGTAAGCCTACTGGCAGCCCTTTTTTAGTAAATCCACAAGGAACAGATATTGCGGGAATACCTGCCAAGTTAGCAGATATGGTGTATATATCCGAAAGATACATCCTTAAAGGATCTGTCATCTTCTCGCCTATTCTAAATGCCGGCGTAGGCGAAGTAGGAGTAATAACGCAGTCAAAATCTTTAAAGACCGCGTCAAAATCTTGTTTTATGAGAGTACGCACCTTTAAAGCGCGCAGATAATAAGCATCATAATAACCGTGTGAAAGGGCAAATGTGCCTAAGATGATTCTGCGCTTGGCCTCTTGGCCAAAACCTTGGCCGCGGGTCTTCTTATACATATCCATCAAGTTATCAACTTTTGCCCTAAAACCGTATTGCACGCCATCAAACCGTGCCAAATTTGAACTAGCCTCAGCTGTAGCGATAATATAATATACCGGCACAGCGTATTCTGTATGCGTCAAGGATATTTCTTTGAAACTTGCCCCGAGTTTTTTTAATTTATCTATTGCCTCTTCAACAGCTGCCTTAACCTCAAGACCTAAGCCTTCAACAAAATATTCTTTGGGAATTCCTATCTTAAGGCCTTTAACGTCACTAACCAAAGCCTTAGTATAATCCGGAACCGGGGTATTAACCGAAGTAGAATCATCGGGGTCATACCCGGAAATTATATTCATTAGGAACGCGGAGTCGCGGACATCTTTAGTTAGCGGGCCTATTTGATCAAGGCTGGAGGCAAAGGCAATAAGTCCGTAACGCGAAACCCTTCCGTAGGTAGGTTTTAATCCTACTATCCCGCAAAAAGAAGCTGGCTGCCTTATTGAACCACCGGTATCTGAACCCAATGCCCAAATTGCTTCATCACTAGCCACTGCCGCAGCGCAGCCTCCGGAAGAACCGCCCGGGACACAATCCAGATTCCAGGGATTATGCGTCGGGCCAAAAAAAGAATTCTCCGTAGATGAACCAAAGGCGAATTCATCCATATTCGCCTTCTGCCCAAGGTAGCTGTGGCCTGCTTCTCTTATATTCTTGATTACTGTAGCATCATATGGCGGAATAAACCCTTTTAGAATCTTAGAACAACATTCAGTATTATATCCTTCAGTGCAGATATTATCCTTAATGGTTACAGGCACGCCCCTTGGTTCGCGGGTTCGCGGGTACGCGGGTTCTTTTGTATTGCCTAATCGGACATACGCTTTAACCTTAGAATCAATTTCATTTATTCTTTTGTAAAGACTGGCCGAAATCTCTTCAGAAAGGGCTTCTTTATTCCTTGTTTTTTCAATTAATTCGTGCGCGGTCAGTCTATTCAATTCTTCCATGTCTTTAACTTGCGAACTTTAGAACCAGGGAACTTTAGAACAATATTTATTCAATCACCTTAGGGACAACGAAAAAACTTCCCTTTTTAGAGGGGGCATTGGCCAAGGCTTTATCCTGAGACAAAGATTTCTTAAGGACATCCTCCCTTAAAACATTACTTGCGGCGATAGCGTGGCTTATAGGCAATACATTATCCACATTAGCTTGCTTTAGCTTATCAATAAAACCAATTATATGCTCAAGCTGCATGGATAACTTTTCCAATTCCTTAGGCTCTAAATCTATCCGCGCCAAATGCGCCACATGCTCTACTATTTTCTGATCTATCATAACCCTATCTCTCCCTATTGTTTAGTTTTTTATAATACCATCCTTAGCCTTAAAAGTCAAACAATCTTAGTTTTTAGCGGGCTGCCAAGGCTTGTTCTCGCAGCACCGCTTGCTCGCCCCAGCGTGGCTCGCTGCGCTTGGTGTAAATTCTCGCTCTGCCAGAGTTTCTATTTAGCGGGGCAACCGTGCCCGCTCGAATTTCCAACATGCTGCTCGAATCAAGCCTTGTCACCCGCTAAAAGTAATCTACATTAAACGACACTGACGTGATTTCGAGCGAATGTCGTACTTTTCGCCTCTGCGAAAAGCACGACCTAAGCGAGAAACACGGCAGTGTCGTTTAACAATTTGCACGGCGAAAATTTTCAGCGCCGAAAGCGAAAACGTAAAAGCTAAATAATAAAACTTATAATAATTCTATGGACAAAAGCGCTAAATTAGATAAAATATGTTAATTATGGTAAAGATAACCGATAAAAAACCCAAATACTATCTTAACGAAAAAGGCGAGTTCGTTATAGAGAATTATAATTTCTCCAAGCCTTTCTGCAACTTCTTCCCCGGGATAGCCGGCCGCTACGGTATCCCGATGTGGACATTCTATGTCAACCGCGGACAATGCATATCCAGCTTCGGGGTAAAAGATAAAGACCATGCCATATTGGAATTCCTTCCGGCGAATAAAGCCTGGCAGCTTGTTTCCACTCACGGTTTCCGCACCTTCATCAAAATAACTTTAGGGAAAAGCACTTTTCTTTACGAGCCATTCCACAATGGCTTTACCAATTTAAGCTATGAGATAAGCAATAGAATGCTTATATCCCCGGCAGAATTAACCTTAGAGGAAGAAAATGCCTCTTTAGGCCTTAAGGTGGCTATTAAGTATTTTAATATCCCCAATGATAATTACGCAGGATTAGTCAGGATAATTACCATAAAGAACCTTAAGGACAATCTGAGAAAAACACAATTATTAGACGGCCTACCCCAAATTGTTCCCTTTGGAACCAGTAACTACTTCCTTAAAAAAATGTCCCGGACTATTGAGGCCTGGATGAATGTGGAAAATATGGGTAAGGGAGTGCCTTTTTATCGTCTTTTTGTCGATCCAACAGACAGGCCTGAAGTAGTCCATATACGGGAAGGCAATTTCTATTTAGGGTTTTCTTATGAAAAAGGCAAGCCTAAAATTATCAAACCGATTATTGACCCGGAAAATATATTCGGCCCGGTTACTGATTTCTCCTGCCCCCGTTTATTCTTAAACGATAAATTCTCCGCGCCTAAAAATGAAAACATACATAGCAAAACTCCGTCTGCTTTTTTACTGTCTGACTTTAACCTTAAAAAGAATGAAGAAAAAAGAATTTATTCTGTTTGCGGTTATATGCACGGCCTTAAAGAGCTTAACTCTTCTATTCCAAAAATTACCAAACCCGGATATTTAAAAAGCAAAATGCTGGAAAATACAGAAGTCATAAATGAGCTTTTAGAAGATGTGGCGACTAAATCAAGTTCTAAAGAATTCAATCTCTACGCTCAACAAACCTACTTAGATAACCTTCTGCGCGGAGGATACCCGTTTACTTTTTCCCGCTCGTCTTTTAATACCCTTGGCGGGATCCCGCCAGAGGCGGGAAAATCCGGGACAACCTTCTACCTTTATTCCCGCAAACACGGAGACCCGGAGCGCGACTATAATAAATTCCAGATTGCCTCTACCTACCTTTCTCAAGGCAACGGCAACTACCGCGATCTAAACCAAAACCGAAGAAACGATATATGGTTTAATCCTGAAATTAAAGAAGAGAATGTTACGAACCTCCTTAACTTCATTCAGTTAGATGGATTTAACCCATTAGTAATAAAAGGTTCAAGTTTTGTAATTAAAGATGGGGATAAAATTAAGGCTAGCCTAAAAAATGCTTGTTCTGAAGAAGGGTTCAACAAGATACTCGCTGCTTTCCTAGAAAAACAATTTTCACCGGGAGAACTAATCCATTTCCTTGAAGATAATAATATAAAATTAAATATTTCTTATGACGAATTCTTAGATACCGTGCTATCCCTATCATCTAAGGCAAACGAAGCAGAGCACGGAGAAGGATTCTGGAGCGACCACTGGCATTATAATCTTGACATTATAGGAAGCTACTTAGCCGTATATCCGGAGAGATTAAAAAATATTCTATTTGAAAATAATAATTTTACTTTCTTTGATAATGCTGAGGTAGTAAAGCCGCGCAGTGAAAAATACCTTATCTATAACGGCTTACCCCGCCAATTACACGCAGTTGCCTTAGATAGCGCTAAAAAAGAGCTTATCCATAAAAGAAAGACGCTGCCTCATATAGTACGCAGCAAATACGGCTATGGAGATATTTACCAAACAACCTTGATTAATAAACTTTTCTGCCTTTTGGCGAATAAATTTGCCTCGCTCGATCCTTTTGGCGTAGGTATAGAAATGGAAGCTAACAAGCCTAATTGGTTTGATGCCCTAAACGGCCTACCCGCGCTCTTTGGCTCATCAGTTTGTGAAACCTTTGAACTAAAACGTTTAGGCCTTTTCATAAAGGATTCGCTTAAAGAATCTGGCTTAGAAAAAATAGTTGTTACAGAAGAGATAGCTTCATTTCTAGAGAAACTCGGAGGCCTAACCGGTGAAAACCTGAATAAATCAACCGATGATTATCTTTGGTGGGATAAAACCCATTCCTTAAAAGAGGAGTACCGCCAGAAGACTAAGATGGGAGTCAACGGCATTGAGCAAGAAATGTCATCTATCCGTTTATTAGAAATAATAGATCTGATGCTCAAGAAAATCGAATGCGGAATATCAAAGGCCTGGGATAAAAATTCGGCTGTCTACTACGGGTATTTTATTCACAAAGTTATAGAATACAACAACCTGAATGGCCACTTTATAAAGCCGCTTGTATTCAAACAAATACGCCTTCCCCTCTTTTTAGAGGCCCAGATGCACGCCATGCGCCTTATGGATAATCAAGATGGAGCTAAGGCTTTATATCGAGGGGTAAAAAAGAGCGCGCTCTTTGACAAAAAATTAAAGATGTATAAAGTAACTGCTCCGCTTAATTCCATGCCTGAAGAAATCGGGAGGTGCAGGATTTTTACTCCGGGGTGGTTAGAAAATGAATCTATCTGGCTGCATATGGAATATAAATATCTGCTCGAGTTTCTAAAATCAGGGCTCTATGAAGAATTCTACGCGGATTTCAAGAATACGCTTATTCCATTCCAGAACCCTCAAAGATACGGACGCAGCATTCTGGAGAATTCATCATTTTTGGTAAGCAGTGCTTTCCCAGATAAGAAACTGTATGGAAACGGATTTGTTGCCCGCTTATCAGGCTCAACCACAGAATTCTTAGAGATATGGCTAAAGATGAACTTGGGAATTAAACCGTTCTTCTTAAATGGTTCCGGAGAATTAAATTTGCGTTTTAACCCTATA
>PEYI01000016.1:0-147 GCA_002774445.1 Candidatus Omnitrophica bacterium CG08_land_8_20_14_0_20_41_16
AAAAGGTACACTGTCTATCTTGGGGTGGATACACTGTCCCGATTGGCTGGGAAAGTGTCTGGGTTAGGGGTTAGGGGTTAGGCTGGGTTAGGCGATTGGCTGGGAAAGTGTCTGGGTTATGGGTTAGGTGCTTTTAGCAGATTAAGG
>PEYI01000016.1:194-805 GCA_002774445.1 Candidatus Omnitrophica bacterium CG08_land_8_20_14_0_20_41_16
CTAACACATCCCCTGCCTGCCGGTATCTGGCCTGCAGGCTCCTTTTATAATACACTCCCATAGCAATAAATACGGCGGTAATCACAATGATTACCGCTATATATTCTATAATAGATTGGGCTTTAGGGGTTAATTCTTTTATTCGCATTATAGGTTACCAAAATAGCGGTTTTGTTCGTATCGAAAGCAGCGGTCTGATAGAGTTTTATTATGCAGCTTTCTCCGTCCCCTTTACGGAATGTCAAGCCCGCCTTGCCGGATGTGCCTTGCAACCCCTGCGCAGCCGCTTCCTTAGGAAGCCCTGCTGCTATTGCCTTCTTCTGGCACTCCGGGCAATCAATCGCTTCCGTGGTTAGCGGAGTTTCGCTGGTAAGGCTCCAGCCATAATTAAGCATACCAGATTTGTAGAAGAAAACCACATCTTTTATATCGCTTTTGGTTTCATATGAAGCGGAGAGCCCGGTCGGCATATCCCAAAGAAAAACCTGTTCGCTTCCGGGATAAACCGGCATAAAATCCAGCTTATCCGGTTTGGCTTTACGTTGAGCCAATATTTCTTCTTTTGTGGGTATCTTGCTGGTAGTAACGCTGAATTGCATTTTATTATCTTT
>PEYI01000016.1:825-967 GCA_002774445.1 Candidatus Omnitrophica bacterium CG08_land_8_20_14_0_20_41_16
CGATGACAACCATATAATTTTCTTTTGAAAAAATACCTTTTTTCATTTCGCGCCAGCCAGCCCGGGCCATCTCCTTTTTATAAAATGCACTTACCCTCTCCCGAGAAAGGGAGGTCTCGTAGGACTCAACAGTGCTTTTGGA
>PEYI01000016.1:1466-5352 GCA_002774445.1 Candidatus Omnitrophica bacterium CG08_land_8_20_14_0_20_41_16
ACTACTACCCCACTTTGCGCCAAATACGCGCCGCTATAGGCACCAAGAACAGCCTTGCACGCAATGAAATATGCTACCCACCACGGGCAACAAGGGCACGGAGGACAGCAGCAAGGAGTGGACCTAGCTATTTGAAGGATAGTGAAAGCTGTGACACTCAATGAAAAAACACCAATAAACAAAGTTGCGGTAGCCCCTGCAATAACAGCTGCGCTATTTAACGCTCCGGCAATTAATTGAGCGCGGCTGATAATATCGCCTAATAAATCTGTGATTTCAGTATAACCGGCTTGGGTATGCTGTAGATTATAAGTATCTATATAAGGCAAATCCAGAGTAGCTGAAACTGTATGTTGCTGCGGAATCTTATCATCCCAACTATAAGTTGCCAAGCCTCCGTCTTTACCTAGTTTATAAGGGCCATTGCTGGCTGGAAAGTTAGCGCCTTGCGCGTCCGGGTCAGGATCAAATACCAGTGGTGAATCCTCAACCGGCAGCATCCAGCTATTAAAATCGTCATTCTGGCTGTCTGAGAGCTTGGCCGGTATACAGCTATTGCTAAAGGCATAAGTTAGCCCTGTTTGATACGCGTTCATATAAGACTGGTGCATAAAAGTCCGGGAATCACAGTAATTCTTCCACTGTTGTTCATGAAAAGACACTGTGAGGGATTGCATAAATTGGGCGCAGACACCAAAAGCCGAGGTGGCTACGGATGCTTCAAAAGCCTCGGTAGCGGCAATGCCATCAAGGACAGCCGCTGCTAAACCATAAAACCAAATGTCACTACAAACTGGCGGCGAGCTTGCAACTGCTAAAGACGCTAACGCAGAGGCGCTAGCTACGCCTGCATCTGTTATCGCCTCATTTAAATATCCGTCAGCTTGGGATTTAATTTGGCCATAAGTAAAATAATTCATATCAAACCAGGCCTCTATCTGGTCGCTGTTTATTTCGGTGAGGATATTAAGGGCGGATGCCCAAGCTGAAGCAGCAGCCAAAGAGCCGGCATCAGCTCCGTTAGCCGAGCAGGTTTTATCCAGAGAAACCCTGCCGATGTTAATCGTGGCAATTGCCGCGATTAACATAATGACCAAGACTACCAATAAAAAAGGAGCGATTTGGCCGGATGCCCTGCTCCCTTTTTTAAACTGTTTATTTTTTGCGAACCAGTAAAAAAACAAATTGCCTCCGCTTAAAGATTAGGTTTTACTGGCTTTGGCTGCCAGAAGTTTATCCCGCAATGCTTCGGCCTGAGCCAGGGCGCTGGTTGTATCATCTACATTCTTCTGATATTTAACTAGCTGCTCTTGGGCATAGGCCTTTCTTGCCTGCCAATCAAGCAACCCGGCGGTATAATTGGTATATAAGCCATACTGGTTATTACCCTCTGAAACCCCATACTGTTGGAGGGTCCAATAATCCTTTGCCCAAGCCTCTCTTGTATTAAATACGTCCATCCATTTTTGGTTAGAGGAATCATACGTAAAGAAAATCCAAAACCACCCATCTCCCCAATTCCATATTGTGTAATATCCGTTGGTGGCCTTGGCTAATTCCGCTTGATCCGCAATAATGGCTTGTTGAAAGCCGCTACAATCAACACAACCCCACCAAGCCCACCCTCCCGCCGCACCGCAACAGTTGGCAGTCTCTAATTGCCGTTGTTTTGCAGCAATATCCGCGTTAAGCCTATCAACCTCAGCTTGCGCTTTTGCCTCTTCCTGCTGAGCCATCTCAAAGTCGCTCTGCCAGGTATCTCTGAAACCTGTCAGAGTAGCAAGATTGGCTTGCGTATCTGATATGAGCTTATTTAAATTATCCAGATTATCGTTTATCTGCTGTGAAGATAATAAAGAAAGCGAGTCGGCTGGTACGTTAGGGCCAGCCATCGCATTATTAACTTCAATAGTATATTCGGGAGGCACGGGTAACTGAAGAGGAGCTGAACTGGATGGCGTTGAGCCTTCCGCAACGCGGGTAGCATTATAGTTTAGTTGGCGCCTTATAATGTTATCGCTGGACCATTTCCAAAGCCCAAGCAGGCCTGCCAGCAGGGCTACCATTATGACAAAAATTAAGGTAAATTCCAGGGTTGCCTGAGCCTTATCCCTCATTGCATACTCCTTGACCGCTGCAATCTGGCTTGATCATCAGGATAATATTTTCCCTCTTCGCCTAAATAATGGGTGAAAGAATAGGTTGTGCCATTAATCATTACATTTGCCTGCAGGGTATCCGTAGCATCAAGTATCTTTGTGGTAATAATACCTCCGGCGGGAGTTTCATTCTTGGTAAACGTGGTTGTAGAGTCCACGGTATTGGTAAAGGTATTATAGTTCGTCTCAGTTGTCCCCTCTGCCGGCTCTGTTTCGAGCTTGGGTATGTCTAGCGCGGTAGTTTCATTAAGTTGGTACTTTGACACGCCATCCTTTGGCGTCCCGTCGTCATTTCTACTCTTACCGTCTGCCCACAATACATTCGCGCTATTGCTAAAAGACTGTAATTGGCCTAATTCCATCGGGTTAGATACATTGGGCATCCTGCGAAAAACAACTTTGGTATAAGAAGCGGAGTTATTTGCGGCCCTGGCTTCCTTTAACGCGGCTCTGAAGGTCTGTTGAATGTAAGATTGCTGGCGGTTAATCTTCTCGCTATAATTAATCAGGAAGGCAAAAATCACGATAATCAGCGTGCCTAAAACCGCAAATTCCGTAGCTGTCTGGGCTTTCTTACTTAGCCAAAGAATCCTCGCTCTCATAGGTATAAGTAGTGGTTGAAAGTTCATGGGCAATCACCTGTTTCTGGCCGCCTATTCTCTCTTGTACTGTTGTCGTCGAGTCGCCGGGTAATATAATAAATTTGCTCTCCGAAGTATTCACCTCCAGCCCCGAGGTATCCTGCAGGTAAACTGACTGCTCCTTGCCAATCATATTGTCGGTTAAATCCTTGACTTTACCCTGAAGCCCGCGCTTGGCATAAATCTCCATTCCGATAAACACTAACCCCACCACGCCGATAATCAGCGCGAGTTCCGTAAGATTCTGGCCTTTTTTAATGCCAACTGTCATTTGATAGATTCCCCAGCGCTTCATTTGTCTGCCTGTCTATTGTCTCTGTCCCGGTTTCGATATTATTGCTGGTGGTTGTCAAGCCTCCTGCAGCGTTATAAGTCACTGTGCTAGAGGATTTTACTGTGGCGAGGGTATGTTTGGTTTCCGTATTACTTACTGTGGTATTCCTTGGGTCATAGCTGCCGCTGCCAGCCTGCTCCGAGAGGGAACGCAGGTTCCCCTGGAACCCGCGGCTAATATATGCTAACATGGCGATAATAGCCGCGGCTACTATACCGATTAGATAGGCATATTCTAAAGTTGCCTGAGCTTTTTCTCGTTTTGGCCTCATTGTAAAACCTCTAATCAGTGCTAATACACAGCATTACTCCTTACTTAATGCATCGACTGTTTCGCTACCTGTTTTAGTCTGTAGATTTTTTGAAATCGTCGTTTGTGAAACTCCACCCGAAGACACAACTTCTTTCTGGGCCACATCAGTAGTAGTAGTGTAGTCTGAAACGGTATAGCCGGAAGAATATTGTTCACCAACCTGATCAGTAGATTCTCTCAGTTTACCTTCAAAACCACGTTTCATATAAATGCCCATAGCAATTAACGCCGCAACCACAAACCCAAGCAGAATAACATATTCTAATGTACTCTGTCCTCGCGAACTATGCCTAAACATAGCTTTCACCTCCTTAAAAAATTACTTAATACCCAAATTATTATCTTACTGTTACTGGACTGCGGTTATATCTTGCGTACCAGTCCTGGAAGCTTCGTCTTTAGTCAGGGTTCTCGTAACCCCGCCGCCGACAGCAGTATTC
>PEYI01000026.1 GCA_002774445.1 Candidatus Omnitrophica bacterium CG08_land_8_20_14_0_20_41_16
TGGCCTATTGGCTACGTTGGTCTCGCTTGTATTAAATATGAGCATTGTCTGGTTTACCTTAGTTAAAGCGGATGTGATTATGGGGATTATCGGCCCTAGCGGCACTCGGGCATTCTCCAAGATTATGTATATATTACTGGCGGCAATCGCGGTGATGATGATTAGGCACGGTATAGTGGGGGCATTCTTTAGATGATTCCCGTTACAAACTGTTGTTTAGTAACGGGAGAAGGGTGGTGTTTGTAACGGGATGATGCACAAGGTTTTAACATTCATTATGGCGGGGGGCAAGGGCGAGCGGCTATATCCATTGACTAAGGATAGGACTAAATCGGCAGTCCCCTTTGGCGGAATATATAGAATTATAGATTTTACTTTAAGTAATTGTATTAATTCCGGCCTGCGCAGGATTTATATCTTAACCCAATATAAATCCGCATCCCTGCATCGGCATATCCGTTTAGGCTGGAATATACTTCCTTCGGAGTTGGGCCAGTTTATTGAGTTATTGCCGGCGCAGCAGAGGGTGGGAGATTCCTGGTATTTAGGGACTGCGGATGCCATATACCAGAACCTTTATACTTTAGAGATGGATAGCCCGGATGAAGTGCTGATTTTGGCCGGGGACCATATCTATAAAATGAATTATTACAATATGATTGATTTTCATCGCGCAAATGACGCGGATCTTACGATAGGGGTGGTTGAGGTAGACAAAGAAAATTTCGGCCAGCTGGGCGTTGTGGAAGTAGATAGTTTAAATAGAGTCACTAATTTTCAGGAGAAGCCAAAATCGCCTAAGGCTATTTCCGGTAATCCCGATAAGCTCTGTGCTTCAATGGGTATTTATGTATTTAAGCATTCAGTAATTGAAGAGGAGTTACATAAGGATACCCAGAGGCCCGGCTCTAACCATGATTTTGGCAAAGATATAATACCCCAGATGCTCAAAGAGGGGAAAAGGGTGGTTGCGTATAATTTTATTGATGAAAATAAGCACGAAGCGCAATACTGGAGGGATATCGGGACTATTGACGCCTATTATGAAACAAATATGGATTTGATTCAGGTTAATCCTACTTTTAATTTATATGATAAGGAGTGGCCGATAAGAACCTATCAGGAACAGTTTCCTCCGGTTAAGACCGTGCATTCAGGGGAGGAGATTGCTGGCAGGATCGGATTGGTTTTGGATTCCATAGTATCCAGCGCATGCGTTATCTCAGGGGGTAAGGTGCAGCGTTCAATATTGTCTCCCAATGTCAGGGTAAATAGTTTTTCCGAGGTCTATGACTCCATACTTATGGAAGGGGTCAATGTCTGCCGCTACGCTAAGATTAAAAAGGCGATTATTGATAAAGATGTAAATATTCCGCAGGGGATGGTTATTGGTTATGATTTAAATGAGGATAAAAAGAAATTTTTTGTAACTGAATCGGGGATTGTGGTAGTTGCTAAAGGCACGGAGATAAAATGATCCGTAAAGCCAAAATTAAAGACATAAAGCAAATACAGGAGCTGATTAATACTTTTGCCAAACAGGATGTTATGCTGCCGCGTTCGTTAAATGAGCTTTATGAGAATATCCGGGATTTCTGGGTAATGGAGGATAAGGGTAAGATCACTGCCTGCGCTGCGCTGCATATCCCATGGGATGATTTAGCGGAAATAAAATCACTGGCAGTAGCCAAGAATAAACAAAGAAAGGGCATAGGTAAACTTCTGGTTGATGCTTGCATTGATGAGGCAAAGGTATTAGGCGCCAAAAAGATATTTGTGCTCACCTATAAACCGGGATATTTTAAGAAATTTGGGTTTAAACGGATTAACCACGCTAGCCTTCCCCATAAAATCTGGGCAGAGTGTATTAACTGTTGTAAATTCCCCAATTGCCAAGAGTCGGCCCTCTTAAAAACACTATAATTTTGTAAGGAGGATCAATGGATTATTTATTGACTGATGAACAAAAAATGATTAAGGAATTAGCGCATAAGATTGCCGAGGAAAAAATTCGGCCCGCGGCAGCTAAGTATGATATTTCTGAAGAATATCCCTGGGAAGTGTTAAGGGTAATGGCTGCATCCGATATGTTTGGGCTTTTTATCCCCGAAGAATACGGCGGCTTGGGCGCAAAGGTAATGAATTTATGCCTGGCAACCGAGGAATTTTCCCGCGCCTGCGGCGGAATTGCCGTCTGCTACGCCGCCTCAGCATTAGGGACATTTCCGATAGTTTTATTTGGCACGGATGAGCAGAAGAAAAAATACCTGCCGGATTTGGCCAAGGGTAAGAAAGTCGCCGCCTTTGCTATAACCGAGCCGGAGGCAGGATCGGACGCTTCGGCGATTAAGACTAGCGCTAAAAAGGAAGGCGATTACTATATTTTAAATGGTTTAAAGCATTTTATCACCAACGGAGGCGATGCCGAAACTTATGTGGTGATTGCCATGACTGATAAGTCTAAAGGAGCGCGCGGCGCTTCGGCATTCATTGTTGAAAAAGGCACTCCCGGATTTACCTTCGGCAAGAAAGAAGATAAGTTTGGTATTCGCGCTTCTTCAACCCGTGAGTTGATATTCACGGATTGTAAAGTTCCCGCTAAGAATCTTTTAGCTAAAGAAGGGATGGGTTTTATCGTCACTATGAGGACATTTGATATGTCTCGTCCGGGTGTTGCTAGTCAGGCATTAGGTATTGCTCAGGGGGCTTTGGAGTTAGCGGTAAAATATGTGCGCGAGAGGGTGCAGTTTGGTAAACCTATCTCCAGTTTTCAGGGGGTTCAGTGGATGCTTGCGGATATGGCTACGGAAGTTGAGGCAGCAAGGGGTTTAGTTTATTCTACCGCCAGAATGGTGGACGCCGGGATTAAGGATGTAGCCAAGGAATCGGCAATGGCCAAGATGTTTGCTTCAGATACCGCGATGAAAGTCAGTATTGACGCGCTGCAATTATTTGGCGGATACGGCTATATGAAAGATTATCCGATTGAAAAATACGTGCGCGATGCCAAGATTACCCAGATTTATGAGGGAACGAATCAAATCCAGCGCAGTATTATCGCTTTGAAGTTGATCAAAGAAATGGCGAAGTAGTTCGCAAGTTCGAAGGTTCGCAAGTTCGTAAGTTCAAAGGTTTATGGGTCTTTTGCGAGGCACTACTAACATACGAACTAAAGAACATTAGAACTAAAGAGCAAAAATGAATATTATAGTCTGCGTTAAACAGGTTCCGGAAACTACAGAGGTAAGGATTAATCCGGAGACGAACACTTTAATTCGTGAAGGGGTTAAATCCATCATTAATCCTTTTGATATGTACGCTATTGAAGAAGGCGTGCAGCTTAAGGAGAGGTTTGGCGGTAAGGTAACGGTGCTAACTATGGGCCCTCCGCAGGCAGAAGGGGCTTTACGCGAAGCGATTTCTATGGGAGCTGATGAAGGCATATTGGTCTGCGACCGTGCCTTTGCCGGAAGCGACACTTGGGCGACAAGTTATACTTTAGCCGGCGCGATTAAAAAGATCGGTGCCTTCGATTTAATTATTTGCGGTAAACAGGCCTCAGACGGAGATACTGCCCAGGTCGGTCCGGGTATATCCACGCATCTAAATATCCCGCAGGTTACCTATGTAAAAAAGGTAGAAGACGCAAAAGAGGATGTTATGCGTTTGGAGAGGATGTTAGAGGAGGGTTATGAAGTTGTAGAAACTCCCTTACCGGCATTGCTTACTGTGGTTAAAGAGATAAATGAGCCACGCATACCCTCTTTAAGGGGAATGATGCGCGCAAAGTCAGCTAAAATTATCATCTGGAGCCAGAAAGACCTTAATTTAGATCCTCAGCAGATAGGTTTGTGCGGATCGCCTACGCAGGTAGTTAAGATATTTACACCACCGCAGAGACAAGGGGGACAGATACTTAAAGGCGAAATTCCGGATATTGCCAGGCAATTGGTTGAGTTATCAAGGAGCGAGGTAAGTTAATTATGCCTATTGGGATTATTATAGAAAAATGCACGGGTTGCGCCTTATGCGTGAAAGCTTGTCCATTTGATGCCATCCGCATTATAGACAAGCTAGAGAGCAGTGGTTCGGCCTCCGATAGCCGAAGCCACAAGAAAGCAATCATCGATTTGAATAAGTGCACTCTTTGCGGCGCATGTAAGGATGCCTGTAAGTTTAAAGCAGTGCTGATAGAGAAGGCAGAGACGAGAGCGCCAAATTCCAGCCTAAAAGACTATAAGGGGATTTGGGTTTTTATAGAGCAGAAAAACAGTAAGGTGCAATCAGTTTCTTATGAGCTATTAGGTAAAGCTCAGGAATTAGCTAAGAAATTAGGATGCGATGTGAGTGGCGTGTTCATTGGTAATAAACTAGAGAATCAATTAGATGAACTTATCTTTTGTGGCGCGAATAATATTTATCTGGTGGAAGCACCGGAATTAACTAATTTCCAGGATGAGCCCTATACGAATATACTGGTAGGGTTAATTAAAAAATATAAGCCGGAGATTATTTTATGCGGGGCCACTAATATCGGCCGCTCGCTAATTTCGCGCGTAGCAGTTAATATTAAGGCTGGTTTAACTGCGGATTGCACCGGGTTAGATATCGATCCGGAGAAAAAGATACTGCTTCAGACCCGTCCGGCATTCGGCGGGAATATTATGGCGACAATTATTTCGCCTAATTACCGTCCGCAGATGGCCACAGTCAGGCAGAAGGTCTTTACTTCCATGGAGCCGGATAAGAAGCGCAGGGGTAAAATTATTAAGGAAAGTTTTGATAGTTCTTTATATTTCTCGCGCACTAAATTATTGGATATAGTGGAAGAGGTTGAATCTTTAGTAAATTTAGCTGAAGCGAATATAATTGTTTCCGGCGGACGCGGAATGGCTGGGCCGGAAAACTTTAAAATATTGGAAGAGCTCGCGCATGTCTTAGGTGCGGCAATAGGTTCTTCCCGCGCAGCGGTTGATTCCGGATGGATATCTTATTCGCATCAGGTGGGTCAAACCGGAAGGACTGTTGCTCCGAAAATATATATTGCCTGCGGTATTTCAGGCCAAATTCAGCATCTAGTCGGTATGCAATCCTCCAAAATTATCGTCGCAATCAATAAAGACCCCGAAGCCCCTATTTTTAGGGTAGCTACTTACGGAATAGTAGGCGACCTTTTTGAAATTGTCCCCGCCTTAACCAAGAAATTCAAAGAAGTCCTTAAGCGCTAAACCCAATTTAAGTTTTAACTTGACTAATTGCAAGAGTTATGATAATTTATCGGAATCTTTCAGCGAGTTTGACCTCATGCCGGTTGCATAACTA
>PEYI01000044.1 GCA_002774445.1 Candidatus Omnitrophica bacterium CG08_land_8_20_14_0_20_41_16
GACTTTGCTTGGAGAATATGTTAAGATTTTTCAGTAGAATAATGAAGGAGGAAAAATGAAAAAACTTTCTAACTATATAACTGCCAACCCCAACATCTGCCACGGCCAGCCATGCTTCGCAGGCACGCGCATAATGGTTTACCTTGTCCTTGAGCTGCTCGAGGCGGGAACCAGCCCGGAAGAAATTTTTAAAGATTATTACCCCAAGCTTACCAAAAAGCATCTCGAGGCAGCCCTGCATTACGCCGCGGAACTGGTTAAAGATGAACAATATCTCAGCCTCACCTAAACATCCGGAAATAAAACTTCTGCTTGACGAAAATCTTCCCGGCAAGCTAAGAGAACTGCTATTTGAGCGGTACGATTGCCTAATCGTACGCAAGGGAATGACTAACGGCGAAGTCGCGAAGATGGCGATTAAAGAAAGAAGGATTATCGTTACGCAGGATAAACATTTCGCGAATATAGTACTGTTCCCTCCTGAAATGTATTGCGGAATTATCAGGATCAAAATACACCCGCCCGTGATCAAAATTATCCTTAAAGTATTAGAAAATCTCTTTGCGAAGGTCACGCCCAAAGATCTGGATAAGAGGTTAGTGGTGTTAGAAGAAGAAACTTTCCGCCTTAAATAGTCTCCATCGCCTCCATACTGATCCGTGCTCTCTGCCCCGGCCCAAGGACTGGTTTGCTCCTGCCGACCTACGGCTACTACGGCGACTGGAATCTCATTTGCCTCGAGGTCAGTTATAATAGTTACGTCTTTATTGGGGTGAGTCTTTAACCAAGTAGAGGGATATCTTGCGCTGGGCTTGCTTTCAATAGTCTTCGTTATTGCCCAAGCTTTATTCAAACCGCTAGCTAAAAGGATAATCTTGCGGCTGCCTAGAATAGTAGCGACGCCGGAAGTGAAAGCGTGGGTATATCCTTTTTCCCTTGCTTCTATGTTTGCATTAATGGTTGAGAGGGCGAGACTAATGCGACGGGTAAGGCTACTTCTCTTTGAACCTCTTTCATTAAACCCGATGTGGCACTCAACGCCAATCCCTAAAACCGCCAGGTCCACTCCACCCGCCTTAGTTATTTCTAGTTCATAATCTTCTACTTTTATTCTTCTGACATATTTATCTATGCGCCGGATGAATTCTTCACTTCCCCTTAATACGTTAAGGTAATGTCTTATAATACCTGTAAAAGTAATCTTGAAAAGGTAATGGTTTGTTACGGCTTGAATTGAGATCGTGGTTGTAGCGTGATGTTAGAGGCCAAGAATTTAAGCCTTGCCAAATAAAAATGGCACATCGCTCCTTTAAGCGGTAAAATACCGCTGATAAGTTTAAACCAACGCCCTCGTATGGGCAGAAAGGATGATGTGCCAATGCATAGGATACCACCAAGTAAGCGTATGGAGCAAGCATTTTTTCAAAGCGTCTTTGAAGGTTCGGGTTTTCTCTCCGGAATGGTTCAGGCCGGAGCGCAGCTGATGCTGCAACGCGCCTTGGAAGAAGAGGTGACTGTGTTCTTAGAAAGAGGCCATTATAAACGGGGGAAGCGTTTACAGAGCGGCTATCGTAACGGCTATGAGCCGGCAGCAATATCGTCTGGGGAAGGGAAAATTCAGGTAGAACTGCCGCAAACCAGAGAGACAGAATTCTCTTTCCGTTCGGTGATTTTGGAGCTGTGGCAACGTAGGAGCGAGAATTTAGAAAAGTTAATCCCCGCTCTTTATGTAAAGGGGCTTTCCCAGCGGGACATTGAGCGGGCATTGAAAGAAAATTTGGGCGTGGATAAAGTATCGCGTTCAGTGGTATCAAAGTCAAGCAAAAAGATTTACTCTGATTTTGACCAGTGGCGTAAGCGGGATTTATCGGGCTATAAGATCCTCTATCTTTTTCTGGACAGCCACTACCTTGCTTTAAGGCAGGGCACGGATAAGAAAGAAGGCGTCTTGGTTGCCTGGGGCGTAACCGAGGAAGGTAAAAAAGTCCTTCTGCATATTGACCGCGGCGAGCGCGAAAGCTATGACTGCTGGAAGACTTTTGCTGAAGATATGAAACTGAGAGGCCTGAATGGGCCTCTTTTGGTAATCGTTGATGGTAATTCCGGCTTAAAGAAGATGCTTTGGGAATGCTTTTCTTATTCTTTGATTCAACGGTGCCAGGTGCATAAGATGAGGAATATCCTAAGCAAGTTACCAAAGGATATCCATACCAAAATGAAAAGGCTGATTCACTCTGCCTTTTACGCGAGAGACTATTCTGAAGGCTTAAGAATAGCCAGGGATATAATTGCGCGCTTTGAGGATGAGTTCCCGTCGGCGATGGAGTGCCTTGCGGAAAGCCTTGAGGATGTGCTCTGTGTGTTAAAGTTCCCGGCAACGCATCGCAAGAGCATCCGCTCAACCAATCTTTTAGAGAGGCTCTTGGGAGAGAGTAAGCGCCGGACGAAAGTAAGCCCCCGTTTTCCGACGGAGAAGAGCTGCTTAAGTTTAGTCTACGCCGTCCTGATTGATGTGTCTGCGCATTGGCATGGCCTAAAGATGACTCCGAAGATAGAAGAAGATCTGGCAGTGCTGCGGGCTTCGTGCCGGAAGCAGAAAATACCAACGCCTGAACTTGTTCAGCCGAAGGATTTGGAATTGGTAAAAGTATAAAACTATGGGTAACGGAGCGATGTTTCATATTTACTTTTACAGGAGAAAAAAAGACTTGACTCTCACCGATGCCCATATCAAATTTTACACTATCCCCTTAGAGTTGCGCTCTACCAGTTATCCCAAAAGGCTAAAGATTGAGGTTCGTAAAGGCGTAAAAAAATGCGACTTTCAAGAAAGAATTGCTTTTTCCCAATACGGCACTCAACAGGTCATTCTTAAATGCCATACGCTTGAGCAAACAATGAAAAATAAAATAGCGGCGGCTTTAGAAAGGAAAGACATAAGGGATTTTTTTGATGCAGAGTTTCTTCTCAGAAACGGAGTTATGCTCAAAGCAGATAAAGCCACGCTTATTAAACTAAAAGAATTAGCCGGAAAGTTTAAGGAGAAGGATTATAAAGTTGCACTTGGCTCATTGTTGGATAAAGAAACTAGAAATTATTACATAACTAACGGCTTCGAGTATTTGATCCGCAAAATCAGCGCCATTCTCAGTACTCACTAAATCAATCTTAATTTAGTCTGTTTTCGCGATTCTAGGAAAGACTTGGGGACAGCCTCCCGATTGTCAGATTGGGTGTACCTTTATTTGAGCCCGGCACCGAGGCCACCCTGCATAAATTGCAAAAGTATCGGGCCTCCAATAACAATCCCGATAACAGGCATAATAAAAAATATCAGCGGCAGAAGTATCTTGATGGGCGCCTTTAAGGCAATTCTTTCCCCGCGGTGAAAGCGCTGCGCGCGGGCATCTTCCGAAAGTATGGTGAAGGCTTCGGCAACCGGCGTACCCATCCTCTCTGCCTGAATAATCGTCTGGACAAAAGAGTTTATTTCGGATATATCAAGCCTGCGGGACATATCTTTCAACGCCTGTATGCGCGGCTTGCCCCATTTTATCTCTTCGAGTACAAAACCCAGCTCCTCTAACATAGGATTAGGGGGAGTCTTATCAATTACCCACCTGACCGAACTACTAAAATCAAGCCCTGCCTCAATACACAAACCCAGCAAATCTATTGTTTCAGGCAAGACTCTGACAATCGCCGCCTTACGCTTTTTCAGCTTTCCGTTTAAATATATATCCGGGATAAGGTAACCGCCTCCCAAAACCAAAAGCAGGATGATAAAATTTACCTTACCCATGATAATAACCGTGGCCACACAACCAATAATCATTAGCAGTAGTTTAATATTAAAGAATGCCTGAGAGCTAACCCTGAGATGAGCGGCGTCGATCTTTGACTTCAATTTCGCACCTATTCCGCTCTTCTCCAGAAATCCTCTTGTAAAAGGAAGAATATTCAGGAAGAAATTGGTCGGTAATCTGAATTTCCTCGCCCCATTAGGGCCCGGCATTCTTAAACCGGCAGACTGCGGCCGGGATAAATTTATCCCCACAAAAATCAGCCCTATGGCTAAGACAATAATCAGAAAGATGGCTATTTCCATAAATATCCCCCTATAATTTAATGATGCTAAATTTACGGATTAAAAACATGCCTACTAACTGCAAAACTACCGCCAAGACCAAAAGGAACCTGCCCATATCATTCTTAAGCATAATATCAAAGTGGTTTTTATTTACACTCAAAACCCAGGCCACGAATAAAAACGGCAAAACCGACATAATCCCCGCCTGCATTCTTCCCTGAAGAGTAAGGGTCTTGATACTCTCTTTAAGCTTACGGTTATCACGGATAGTCGTAGTGAGGCGGGAAAAAACTTTGGTCAGATCTCCTCCTGTTTCTCTTGCCACAAGTATGGAACTGACCACCAGATTTAAATCTTCTATTTCCATTCGTTTCTTTAAGTGCGCAAGACTATCCTCAAAAGCTACGCCCATCTTATTCTCTCTCACCACTAGGCCAAACTCCTGGCTTATCGGCGCAGGCATCTCCTCAACCACTACTTCCAGAGCCTGCAAGAGGCTCAATCCGCCCTTTAAAGAGCTGATCAAAAGGCTGATTCCGTCAAGAAGCTGATCTGCGAATTTGTTCTTGCGCGCAGCAATACGCATTTTTAGCATAAAATTGGGGATAGCAAGGCCGATGATAAGGCCACCGACGGCAAAAAGATATGATTTTAAAAAGAAGTAGCCTAAAACCGCTAAAACTACCGGGAGGATAAAATAAAACTGGGTGATGTTCTGGGGAATCTTATCATAGAACATCTTATCCATTTCTTTGGCTACTTGACTCTCTTGCTTAAGCTGCCAGTTCTTCATCTTTTCCGCTACCTGGGGAAATATGCTATAAGCAATCAAAATTACTGAGCCTAAAACCAAAAGGCTTATTATTATACCCATCGTCACCCTCTTATTAATTTACGGCGCTTTATACAATTCTCCGCCACCTAAGACATCGGCAGCCTGACGGTATTTTCCCTGTAAGCTGCGTTTATAATATACACCGGCAACAATAAACGCGGCGGCAATAACGCCGATCACTACTATATACTCTAAGACTGATTGCGCTTTATGGT
Source organism: Candidatus Omnitrophica bacterium CG08_land_8_20_14_0_20_41_16 (assembly GCA_002774445.1). Classification (GTDB taxonomy): domain Bacteria; phylum Omnitrophota; class Gorgyraeia; order Gygaellales; family Profunditerraquicolaceae; genus Sherwoodlollariibacterium; species Sherwoodlollariibacterium unditelluris. The sequence continues at coordinate 5,141 of PEYI01000044.1, forward strand.
TTTGTCTTCTGTCCGAAATCATTGTAAGCCCGTTTTTTCAGCGACAGTGACCTCAAACAGCAAGGTTAATTAACTTTAGGCTGTAATATGCCTAAAAAATAGTATAAT